>DAOUTX010000079.1 GCA_030668465.1 Atribacterota bacterium
CCACAATTAGCCCCTATCCCATCTGCTCCTTCATTTTCAAGAACTATAACTGCTCTTTCCGGATCAACTCCATATATAGTCTTTAAATTTTTATCGAAAGTCATCGAAGCTATCACCATTAAATTAGTATTTTCTTTTGTGGCCTTTAAGGCAGCTTTAATCTCCTCAAGGTCATAAAAAGTTTCTAAAATTATTAAATCTACGCCCGCTTTCTCTAAAATTATAGTCTGCTCTTTATAGTTTCTGTAAACCTCACTTACTTTTAAATCTCCATATGGTTCTAAGATCTTTCCCGTAGGTCCTACAGAACCGGCAATAAATATTCTTCTTTCCAAACTTTTTTCTTTATCTATTGCGCCTTTAGCTATATTTACTGCTATTTCATTTATTTTTAAAATATCTTTTTCTCTACCATAACTACTTAATTTAATTCCATTAGCTCCAAAAGTATTAGTCAGTATTACATCCGCTCCAGCCTTTATATATTCTTGATGAATTTTTTTCACTACTTGAGGATGGGATATATTCCACCCTTCAGAGCACTCTCCTGATTTAAGACCATACACTTGAAGCATAGTACCCATTGCTCCATCAAGCAATAGAGTTCTTTTATTTAATTGTCCTTTTATTTCTTCTTTAATATTCATATCTACTTTCAAATGAAATGCTTATTACTGCCAGGTTATCGTTCCTGCCAGACGTACATGTAAGGGGCGGATGAATCCGCCCCTTACTTTTTTCTTTTTTGTTTTCTTTACTATATACTACATGCTATATACTAATTTGTCTTCTTTCTTCTCTTTCTTAAACCAGGTAACTAGGTAACTATATAACCAAATATATACGCTCTACGCTAAACGCTATCTGCTATTTTCTTTTTCACGATATACAATATACTAATTTATAGTTTATGGATAAAGATACCACTTCGCAGTTTTGGTTCAAACCAGGTCGATTTTGGAGGCATTAGTTTTTCTGCATCGGCTACTTTCGTTAATTCTTCTATAGAAGTAGGATATAAGGAAAAGGCTACTTTCATCCCTGCCTTTACTCTTTTCTCTAATTCCTCCAAACCTCTGCCTCCTCCTACAAATTCTATTCTCTGGTCTGTTCGGGGGTCTTCTATCCCCAAAACAGGGGTGAGCAGATTATTTTGCAATATCGATACATCGAGACTGTCTACTGCATCATCTTTATCAAAAGTCCCCGGTTTAGCAGTTAGTTTATACCAGCAGTTATTTAAATGCATGCCAAAAGTATGTCTTGCCTTTGGTCGGTAGGGGCCTTCCCCGCTATATTTTTCTATGGCAAATTTTTCGGATATTTTCTGAATAAATTCTTCCTCAGAATTCCCCGCTAAATCAGCTACCACCCGATTATAGTCCATAATATATAGTTCATCATGAGGGAAAAGGACAGACAGAAAGTAATTATACTCTTCTTTCCCGGTATAATCTTTAAACTGTCCTCTTCTCTTCAGCCCTACTTTAGTCGCTGCTGCTGCCCGATGGTGACCATCGGCAATATAAAGATAATCAACTTCAGCAAAAGCCTCTATCAATCTTTTAATTACCTGCTCATCGTCAATTACCCAGCAGGTATGAGTAATTCCATCCTCTGAAGTAAAATCATATACGGGATTTTCTTCTTTAGTCCATCTATTTACTATTTGCTTTATCTCATTTTTTGCTTTATAAATAAGAAAAACCGGACCGGTATTGGCGCCAGTAAAATCAATATGATTTATGCGGTCCTTTTCTTTATCTTCTCGGGTATTTTCATGTTTCTTAATCTTTCCTTTGAGATAATCATCAATAGAAACACAGGCCACCAATCCGGTTTGAGCCCTTCCTTTCATTATCTGTCTATAGATATAGATCTTCTCCTGCTCATCCTGTAAATGCACTCTTTCCTTAATCAAGTTATTAAGATTTTCGCTGGCTTTTTCGTACACTCTCTGGTCATAATGGTCTACGGAAGAGTCCAAATCTATCTCTGCTTTATTAACGTGAAGAAAGGAATAAGGATTGTCTTTTACCAATTGACGGGCTTCTTCGCTATTTAGAACATCATAGGGCGGCGATGCTACTTTGGTCACTAACTCTGGTTCAGGCCTAAGAGCTTTAAATGGTTTGATTACTGGCATTTTTTTCTCCTTTTTTATTTATTTTATTTGTACAGGAATTTCCTTTTTCCGTAAGCCTTGATTCGTATCTCGTATATCGTTAGCTGGTTAGTTAGTTACCTGGTTACCTAGTTAAGAGAATAATAGGGAAAGACTAGGAGCCAGAATAAATTCGTATCGAGTATTGCATTATGCAGTAACAAGTAATAGGTAATGAGTAATAAGATTAAATTTCCTAAATTATAAAAACAGGTACTTATTGCAGATTACTTATCACATGTTACACATTACATCCCTTATTGGTTAGCTAGTTGAAGAATTAATACTAAACTAATTAACCAACAAACCAGTTAACTAGCTAACTAAATACTAACGACTAATTCAAATATCTTCCTTGATAATAGAGACGATCTCCTGTCCAATCCTTTTTTGTGCCTCTTTGGTAGAGGCTCCAATATGGGGAGTTACCGAAAGTCTTTCGTGGCTTATCAGCTCCAAATTCTGGGGAGGCTCTTCGGGATATACATCAATCCCCGCTCCGGCAAGTTTACCGGAATTCAAGGTCTCCAGTAAAGCTGCCTCATCTACCACACCACCCCGGGCACAATTGATAAGATATACTCCGTCTTTCATCTTGGAAAATTCTGGTTTACCAATCACGGGAGATTTATCTTTATTCCCTGGTACATGTAAGGAGATAAAATCAGAATCAGCAAGAAGTTTATCCAGGGAAACAAAAGAATATTCTGGACAATCTTTTGCTGGTCCTAAAATATCAGTGTAGATAACCTTCATCTCTAATGCTTTAGCTTTTTTAGCTAATTCCCGACCAATTCTACCAAATCCTATAAGCCCCAAAGTCTTGCCGGAAAGTTCTATTCCTTTATACTGTTTTTTATTCCATTTACCTTCTCTCATGGTAACATTGGCAATTCCAATAAAGCGAGCTAAACAAAACATATGACCTAAGGCTAATTCCGCTACTGCCGAACTGCTTGCTTTGGGAGTATTTCTGACTTTTATCCCTTTTGATTCAGCATAACTTACATCTATATTGTCCACTCCTACCCCACCGCGAATGATTAATTTTAAATTTCCAGTCTCAACTGCAGAATCTATTATCTCTTTTCTGACTTTGGTAGCAGAACGTACTATTATTACATTAAAATTTTTCACTTGCTCTTTTAACTCTTCGGGTTCAAAAAATTGTTCTGTTACCTCATGTCCCATATCTTTTAGGGTACATACAGCCCCTTTATCCATTCCGTCAGTTACCAATATCTTTAACATTTTGTTACCTCCTATAATTCTAAAATGTCATCTATATTAGAAAGAAGCTCTTTAATATCTTTAAGACCAAATTCAGCCATGTGGGCTATTCTAAAGGTCTTCTCTTTCAGTTTCCCATATCCATTAGAAATCATATATCCTCTTTCTCCTAAGGCTTTATTTAGGCTTCCCACGCTAATTTCTCTGGTATTCTTTACACAGGTCACCGTATTGGAAGCAAACTCTTCTTGAGCAAAGAGAGCGAATTTATCTTTAGCCCAACCTCTTACATAATCCGCCATCTGGGTATGGCGGGCAAAACGGTTATCTAATCCTTCTTGGAGTATCTTATCTAATTGATAATCAAGAGCAAACATATGAGATAGAGATGGAGTTGAGGGATATTGGTAATCTTTTTTCTGAATGCAATTGTATATTTGTAGGAGGTCAAAATAGGTCCCTCTAAATTTAACTTTTTTAGCTGCCTCCAGGGCTTTTTCCGATATAGAACAAAGGGAAAGACCGGGAGGTAAACCCAAACACTTCTGGCTTGAGGTTATGCAGATATCGATTCCCCACTTATCCACTTCTATTTTAGCTCCACCTAATGAGCTTACCGTGGCTACGCAGAATATTACTTCAGGATATTTTTTCACCACCTGAGCAATTTCTTCGACCGGATTCATTACTCCGCTCGAGGTTTCATTATGAGTAACTGTAATTAGATCGTATTCACCGTTAGCTAAAACCTGATTTACTGATTCCGCAGTGTTAGGCAATCCCCATTCAACTTCAAATTTATCGGCAGGGACATTGTTATCTTCCGCCATAGCAAACCAGCGATTGCCAAAATTACCACAGGAAAATACTGCTGCTCTTTTTTGGGTACAGGAACGAACAGTTCCTTCCATTAGACCGCTTCCCGAAGAAGTAGATAATAAAATCTCATTTTCGGTATACATTAGTTTTCTTAGTTTATCGCTGATGTTCCTCTGAAGGTTAGAGGCTTCTTTTGTTCGGTGCCCGATCATGGGAGTAGCCATCTCCCGCAAAGCATCTTCAGTAACATGAGTAGGTCCGGGAATAAAAAGTTTTTTGTACATTTTTTCTTCTCCTTATTTTAATTTATTTTTACATTACAAATATTATATTAATACTTATTTTTGATATTTTAACTCTATACAATATTAAAATATTTTTTAGCAGATCGACTTTTGATTGTGTAACCTCAGATAGGAGGATTGGTTAATTCTTATTATAATGTTAGATTTGTGAAAAAACACACAACTATACTTATTTTTAACATAAAAATGTGTTCTCGTCAAATATTTTTACATTTCGGTAGGACATACTATACAATTTTTAAGTAACATTTCTAATATATAATCTTAGCTTTTATATTTCTCGCTAAGTAAACTAAGATTTGTAAGTATCCTTTCAACTTTTCTTATTTCCTCTTCATCCAAACTCAGAGAAGATAATTTCATCCATTTTGTGCTTCTTCCTAATAAGGCAACTCCAGCTTTAATTGCCGGGATTGCCTTTCCTCCAGTGACTTGTATTATTTCATATAATTTATTAATTTTCTTTTGTGTTTCAATAACTTTTTGATAATTTCCTTTTTTAGCTTCTTGATACATTTGAATATAAGGTTCTATAAACACATTTCCTAAGCCTGTAACTACTCCATCGGCTCCACAATTAAAAGAAGGTCCATCCAAATAATCCTCTCCTTGAATCCAGGAAAAAGATTCAGATACTGATGTATATACACCTCGAGTAAAAGATATAAAATCTCCAGAGCTATCTTTTACTCCAGCAATATTTTTTTCTTTGGCAAGCTTTACTATTGTATTTAATTCGATTTTATTATGGGTACATTGGGGAATATTATATATAATTAATGGAACTGAACTAAAACGAGCAATTTTTTTAAAATGTTCAATAATGACATCTTGTGAAACGCTATAGTAATAAGGAGTTACAGCAACAATATAATCTGGTTCATATTTTTCATAAATTTTTATTTCACTCATAACCAATTCTGTAGTAGATTGAAGACAGGCAGCGCATAGAAAAACTTTTCCCTTACTGATTTCTTTAACGAATTTAAATACCTGCTCTTTCTCTTCCATGGTTAACCAGGCTCCTTCACCTGTTGTACCATTTACAAAAATACCATTTATACCTTCTGAAATAAGATAGGTAGTCTGTTTTTCTAAAAGTTTAAAATTA
>DAOUTX010000173.1 GCA_030668465.1 Atribacterota bacterium
GATAGGTCGGATACCTATTTTAGGAAGAGTTCCGCATAATCTATTTTGTATATTTGACACAATATTATCCTCCTGTATTTTTAAAATACTTTAATTATTAAAGATAAAACTTAATATAAATCGAAAAAAATAAAACAAAAGAATGTTTTAACCAATAATTCTCTTGAACTTTATTTAACCACTCCTTTTTTTAAAATTATATTAGCATATAAAGCTTGCTCACTGCTTGCTACTATACAATATGAATGGGAAGCTCTTTCGTAAAATTTAAACCTTTCTATTTTTTTAATATTAAAATTTTCCTTGGATTTCTTTAAAATTTCTTGATACTTATTCCAAATTGAGGGTGTTTTATCATTTTTAGTACCCATATAGATTACATTAATATCGGTATAAGTGTCCAAAGGGAAAAATTGAAGGATAGCTTTCAATAATTCTGGTATGCCATGACCATCCGCCCGGATGACAGGTGGACCAGCAGAAGCGGAAGGATAATTTCCATCAGCCAGCACTATTTCATCTCCATGTCCCATTTGCATCAGCGCTTTCATTAACTCAGGAGAAATAATGGAAGGAATATCCTTTAACATAAATCTTTCTCCTTTTTTATTTTTTACCACAATGAAAAATAGTAAATTGTTTTATATCTTTTTCTTCGTAGATTCTCTAATGATCAGCTCTGTTTCTAAAGTTGCTATCGACGGGGTCTTTTTTACTTTTTTTCTTTTACTTTCTATTTTTTTTATTAATAATTCAGCTGCCATAGAACCAAGCTGATATACCGGTTGTCTTATTACAGTTATGGGGGGTTCTAATATCAAGGCCCAATCCGAATCATCAAAACAAACAATACCTATATCATCGGGTATGGTAAGCCCCATTTCTTTGATAGCAATTAGTGCACCTATAGACATATCTATATTAGTGGTAAAAATTGCCTCTGGTCTATTAGATTGTTCCAATAATTCTTTAGTTAATTTCTTACCACTCTCTTTTTTGAAGTTACCAATTTTAATCAGGCTGTCATCTTTGGCTATGCCAGCATCTTCTATCGCCTGCAAATACCCTTTCAATCTTTCTGCACCGGTAGTCCGGTCTAAGTAGCCATCCACTATTCCAATTTTTCTATAACCTTGATCTATTAGGTGTTTTACTGCCTTATAAGCACCAATAGTATTATCAACTAAAACCGCGTCACAATCTACTCCCTCTATCAGTCTGTCTAAAAGTACAACTTTGGTTCTTGAATTTATCAGGTTCTGAACATATTCAGAATTTTTCCCGGTGGGAGTTAGTATTATCCCATCTACTCTGTTAGATTTTAAAACTTTTAAATATTCGAGCTCTTTTTCGGGATTTTCATCCCCATTACATAAAATGGTATGATAACCAAATTTATTTGCGGTATCTTCCACAGATTTAGCAATAACTGAATAAAACTGAGAAAGAACATTCCCCACAATTATTCCGATAGAATTGGTCTTTTTCTGTCTCAGGCTTCTGGCAACTGCGTTTATTTCGTAATTTAATTTCTCAACAGCTTTTAATACTTGTATTTTCGTCTTTTCCCTAACTCCGGGAAAATCACTCAAAACCCTGGAAACAGTTGCCGTAGAAACTCCTGCTTTTCTGGCCACGTCTTTTATATTTATTTTCATATTTATTTTCTTAATTAAAAATTCGAAATTTGGATAACTTCATATGTAAACGTTTACATTATACTTTAATTAAAGAATTCTGTCAATATTAATTTTATTATTTATATAATATTCTATCTCGAAAAAATTAAAATTGAAAAGTAAAAACTCCGCACACAAACCCGTAGTAATTTGCCCTTCGGGTTAATAAAAAAACAATAACCTTATTATTTTAATAGTAAGGTTCTTCCAGCAAACCCAGCTGACTTATTTCATCTTTTATTTTTTCTTGCAACTCTGAACTAATAGGTCGCAAGGGCTTTCTAGGCTGACCAAATTTGAGTCCTCTTAATTTTACACAAGCGTACATAGTAGATATCACCGGACCCGTAGATAAAATGTTCACTAACTTTGATATTTTTAGCTGTAATTTAGCAGCTTGTTCTAATTTTCCTTCTTTAAATAAACGGTATAATTCTACATTAATTTCTGGAAAGGCATTGACGGTTCCGCTGGTAAATCCCTTTACACCTATACTTAAAGCGGGTATCGCCAATGTTTCTGTTCCCATTAACAAATTAAAAGAGGAAGGCACCGAACGTAAGTAGTCGAAGTGAAGTTGAATATCTTCTCCCGCATCTTTCATCCCCTGGTAACCTAACTTCACTAAGCTTTTTAATAATCCCGGAGAAATAATTCTTCCGGTCCACAAATTATTGTAAGCATATGCCGGAATATCGATAGCTTCTATAATCTCTTTAAAGTGTGCATAGGTTGCTTCTTCATCGGTGGGGATATAAAATGGTGGGATACTGGCAATGGCATCAACCCCAAGAGACTGAGCATGGCGGGCTAATTCCACCGTTGTTTGGGTATTAATTGCGCCAATTTGAGCAATAATCGGAACCCGATTTCGATTCACTTTTACCGTGAATTCCAATACTTTTTTCCTTTCCTCAGGGCTCATAAGAGGTCCCAGGCTAAAAGAACCACAGGGAAATAAACCATGTATGCCTTTACTTAACATAAATTCGATTAATCTTTCTAAAGCAGAATAATCAATTTTATCATCCTCATTAAAAGGAGTTAACACAACTGCAATAACCCCTTGAAATTTCTGCTCCACTGAATTTACCTCCGATTTATTTCTTTTATTTTATAAAGTACAATAACTAATATATAATGGGGGCATATGAGCTAATAGTTATATACTATATTAAATGATCTCCAATTGTTTCATGACCTTTCTAACCTCTGCAATCTCTTCCTCAGTACCAGGAGTTAAAGGTAGACGAGGAATGCCTGCATTATACCC
>DAOUTX010000116.1 GCA_030668465.1 Atribacterota bacterium
GGAAAAAATAATAGCACCGATAGCACGGGCTAAGCCCAATTCAAATCCTAAAACACGTGCAGTTAAGATAATTGCCAATATATTGATGGCTGGTCCGGAATAAAGGAAGGCAGTTGCTGGACCTATTCCTGCACCGCGTTTATAGATTCCAGCAAAAAGAGGTAAAACTGTGCAGGAACAAACTGCTAAAATTGTGCCGGAAACAGAGGCAACACTATAACTTAATAATTTATTTGTATTTGCTCCAAAGTATTTTATTACATTTTCTTGACTGATAAAATTCGCAATTGCCCCGGCAATAAAAAAAGCGGGAATCAAGCACAGTAAAATATGTTGACGGGCATAATCTTGTGCCATTAACAAGGATTCCATTAAGGCATTTAATATTTTAGAATTGCTAAAGGGAATAAAATAGAAAAATGTAAATACTATAATTATAATTAAAAATTTATTTTTTTGCTTCATTGTTTTCTTTTCTATTTTCCCTTGCTTATATATGATGATATTATCATATAAGCATATTATTGTCAATAAAATATGTCTTAGATTAATACAAAAATCAAAAACTTTTATACAAAAAGAGGATTTTTGCTATTTTTGTAGTAAAGATAAAGTAAGATGTGGATTAACTAATTTAGTAGAAATTCATCCTGCAGAAGGAAATAACGAATAAAAAGATAATAAAAGAAAGGAAGGCATTGAACTCGATGGATGAAGATAAAAAGTTAATTGCCTACTGTGGACTCTATTGCGGAGACTGTATTAATTATAAAGGAGAGATTGCAGATTTAGCCAGAGATTTGAGGAAAAAATTAAGACAGGAAAAGTTTGATCGAGTTTCTAAAGGATTATCTAAATACTTTAAGCAATTCAAAGATTATGAAAAGTGTTATGCGATTTTAGGGGCCATGGTTAGATTACGCTGCAGTAGAGTTTGTAGAGATGGGGGAGGACCCCCGTTTTGTAAAATCAGAAAATGTTGCGAAAAAAAGAATATTCAGGGCTGCTGGGAATGTGAAGAGTTCGAAACTTGCACCAAATTAGATTTTCTAAAACCGATTCACGAAGATGCCCATCTAAAAAATATAAGGAAAATCAAAAAACAAGGAACCGAGAAATTTATTAATGGTAAAAGATATTGGTAAATGATTAGTTTTAAAATTTTTGGCGGGGTTCGGAACTCTGCGATTGAGTCACTACCTTGCCCTTAGGGTTATATAACAGAGGATAAAAGACTCAACTTCGTTCCGTCTAAATTGCCTTCGGCAACTTCTTTTACCCGCAAAACGTTAGTTAAAATTGCGCGAAATACGATTAATAAACAATAATAATATCGGGAGGAATATAGAAACGATGAAAACAGTTGTTGTCTATAAATCAATATCAGGTTTTACTAAGAAATATGCCGAATGGATTTCAGAAGAATTAAGAGCCGACTTATTAAGACTAGAAAAAATAAATATTAGTATATTGCTTAAATATGATATTATTATTTATGGTGGGAGCTTGCATGCAGTTGGAATAAGTGGAATAAATATTATAAAAAATAACCTCGACAAATTAAGAGATAAGAATATTATCATCTTTACTACCGGAGCATCACTGCCAAAAGAAAGTATAGTATCCGAGGTAAAGGATAGTAATTTTTCAGTAGAGGAACAAAAACAAATGCAATTTTATTATTTCCGTGGAGGATTTGATTTTAATAAACTGAACTTAATAAATAAGATATTAATGACTTTATTGAAGTGGAAAATAAAATTAAAGCGGCATAAAACACCGGATGAAAAAGGGATGTTAGCAGCGTACTCCAAACCAATGGACTTTACCAAGAAAAAAAATATAGGAGGGTTGTTGGATTATGTCCGTTCACTAAGATGAGGAATAATGTGCGACTTCATCTAACAGCGGATATACGCTCCGCTACGCTTCGAGATACGCCACATTTTCACCTTCGCTATCGCTACGGTGAAAACGTCGTATACACGCGGAAGGTTAGGCGGAATGCCCAAGCCCGCTTTCAAGAGGGAAGATTTATATAAAAGGAAATGATAAAATTATGGCAATAAAATTAGTTCTGACAAAGTAATACAAAACTTATTACATGGCAAAGAAAACTCCAGAAGTGGTTGAATTTGATGAAGCACAATTCTTAACAATAGAAGGCAAATGTGTACAGGTGTTCCATATCGACCCTTATTCAACTGAATCCGAATCACTGGCAAAGATGAAAGAGTTGATGGAAGAAAAAACTTTATTGAAAACGGAATTCATCACGAGATTTATCTATCGGACCCAAGACGGATTCCTGAAGAAAAAATGAAGACAATACTACGGCAACCAGTAAAAGAAAGAACATAAAAAGGTAGAAAAATGCAATTTGAGAACATCCTTAAAAAACTAAAGGCATTATCTAATCTCAAAGCAGTAGAGGGCATGGTGCGGTTTGGTATTAGCCCAGAAAATACTTACGGTGTTTCTGTTCCAAACCTAAGGAAAATGGCAAAAAAAATTGGAAGGGGTCACTCTCTTGCTCAACAACTTTGGGATTCAGGTATTCACGAGGCGCGCATACTAGCGAGTATAATTGACGAACCGAATCAGGTGACAAAAAAACAAATGGATGCGTGGATAAGGGATTTTGACTCATGGGACGTATGCGATCAGTGTTGCATGAATTTGTTTGATAAAACACCCATGGCATGGGAGAAGGCAATAGAGTGGACAAATCGCGAAAAAGAATTTGAAAAGCGCGCTGGCTTTGCCTTGATAGCGTGCTTGGCATGGCACGACAAGGAATCGCTGGACAAAAAGTTTTTGATCTTACTGCCACCGATAAAACGGGAGGCGGATGACGATAGAAACTATGTTAAAAAGGCGGTAAATTGGGCGTTAAGGAATATTGGAAAACGGAATTTAAATTTAAATAAGAAGGCAATTGAAACTGCAAAAGAAATTCAAAAAATGGATTCAAGAAGCGCAAAGTGGATTGCTTCTGATGCAATCCGGGAGTTAACAAGCGACGCGATTCAGGAAAGATTGCGAAAAGGAAAGAAATAGAGGGAAGTCACTTAACAGAGTGGGTATGCGGTTTGCCTCGCTTACCCAAATTGACCTTTGGGCAACTTCGCATACCTGCAAAATGTTAGGAGATATTGTGACATAATTTAATATATTAACGTAAATAGTATTTTTCTAATAAAATTAGGAAGGTATATATGAAGGGAAAAAATACAAGCAATAATAAACTACTTTTGATTAAAGTTTTAATACGATTCGTGTTAGCAATAATTGTCCTAGTTCTTATTTTTTTTCTTCCGGCAGGATCAATAAAGTTTTGGGAAGCATGGGTCTATATGGGAATATTATTTACTCCTATGATTTTTGTTTTAATATATCTCTTAAAGAAAGACCCAGAATTATTAGAACGTCGAATGAAAATGAAAGAAAAAGAAGAACCTCAAAAAGTATTTGTTAAACTTTCCATCTTAGTTTTTTTAACAGCCTTTATTATTCCTGGGTTTGATTATCGTTTTGAATGGTCTGAGGTTCCGTTTGTAGTAATTATAATCGCTGATTTATTTATTTTTATAGGATATTTGTTATTCTTTTTGGTATTAAAAGAAAATACCCATGCTTCCAGAATTATTGAAGTAGGAAAAGGTCAGAAAGTAATATCCACAGGCCCGTATGCAATTATCCGCCATCCCATGTATGTAGCTGTATTAATGATGTATATTTTAAGTCCGTTAGCACTTGGTTCATACTGGGCAGTATTGGCTGTTCTTCCATTACCGGTATTAATTATTTTACGAATTAAAAATGAAGAAAAAATACTTATAGATAAACTTTCCGGATATAGGGAATATACCCAAAAAGTAAAATATCGGTTAATACCATACATATGGTAATTTGAAATGAAGATATGTCGCAACACCGCCTAACAGCAGGTTTGCGACTTCGACCTTCCGACCTTCGTCCAAATGTCCCGCTTCGCTCGGCATTTCGCAAACTCACAGAATGTTAAGCGAAATATAAAATAAGGATGATTAAAACAAAATGATAAGATTTAAGATATTTATATTAATTACACTTGTTGTAACTTTAACATCGTGTATTCAGGTAACAGAACTTCCTGAGCCAAGAGGAAACTATCCAATTGGCATCACATATTTATCATTCACAGACCAAAATCGCCCTGAAATTTTTACCTCTGATCCTACTGACAACCGGGAAATAACTGTAAAGGCATGGTATCCTGCTGGACCGGTAGAAAATGCAAAACTGGCTCCATATATTAGAAATACTGAAGAAATAGTTTCAATATTTAATCTACCTACTTCTATTATTAATATCAAAACCCATTCAAAACTTGATCTTTCAGCTTCACATGTGCAAGAAACTTTTCCTGTACTCCTTTTCTCTCATGGCTGGGGCGAGCATTTTTCAACAAACATTTAAAAGGAATAGATTCAGGACTTTTGAACGGCCAGTCATCAGAGTATCCGGAGGTAGAAATTAAAGTGAAATAATAATTGAA
>DAOUTX010000137.1 GCA_030668465.1 Atribacterota bacterium
CCGCTAAAATATATTCCTTAGCCCTTTTCACTTTTTCAATAAATTCTTCTCGCGTAACATTGCTTTTTAATATATTATTGTCTCCTCTGTTATTTTTTCTACCCTTCTTTTTCAATTCTTCCAAAGATAATGGTTTTTTAATTTGAGCTATAACTCTTTCAATCTGTTTCACCGCCTTATTGTAAGCCACCTCTTTAGAAAGCCCATTTAATGGATTATTTATAATTATCCACAACTGATGAGTTAAATGATCAATGACTAATGTTGCCCTGGTAAAAATTAAAATACAATCCGGCATTTCGGAGTCAATAATTTTTTTCTTAGGCAGTTTCTCTATAAACCTGACCATATCATAACCAAAATAACCTACCCCACCACCAAAAAACCGAGGTAATCCTTCTATGGGAATTATTTTAAAATTATCAAATAATTTACGTAAATAAAGTAAAGGATTTTCATAAAGAACTATTTTCTTATCTTCTTTTATTATCTCAATCTTGAAACCTTCGTTCTGAAAAACTAAAAAAGGATTAATACCGATAAAGGAATAACGGGATAACTTTCCATCTCCCTCTGCGCTCTCCAGCAAATAACTAAATTTATTACTCTTCATTTTCTGAAAAATACTAATTGGTGTTTCTGTATCGATAAGAATTTTCCGATATACTGTAAGCATATTCGCTCTACTGGCTAATTGCATAAATTCCTCTTTGTCTGGATAATATATTTTATCTTTCATCTTGTCTTAGCCACCTCCTCTTAGAATTTATAAATACCCTATAATAAAAAAACCTTTCGCCCCTGTTAACATTATCGTAATGTTAGAGACGAAAGGTTAATTCCGCGGTGCCACTCTGCTTGAGTCTAACAAATTAATATAATTTAATATTAAAATTATTATCTATTAGATCCTCTCAATAAAGTGTACGGACATATAAACAAAAAAACCTTTCATCTCCAAGAGACGAAAGGTTAATTCCGCGGTGCCACTCTAATAGGATTTTTTCATATAAATCCTACTCTTTAAGAGTACAGGTAATATAAATTAATTATACACCGATACACTTTTCCTTTTCACGGGGGAAAAATCCGTCAGAACTTACTCGGACTATTTAAGTCCTTTCAGTTTGAAGCTTGTAGGTCCATTTCGCAAATCCTTTAAAATCTTTGTGTCGCTTCTCACCGTAAACGACTCCCGGTAAAATTTAGTAATTTGCTACTTCTCCCACGCTTTGCTTTTAGCTATCTATTATTTTTAATAATTATAACATAATTGTCAAGTACAATCAAAAATACTGAATAAAGTATTTGTAGTTCTCTTAAAGTTTATTAGGAATATTTTCTTTTAACGTATTTGTCCATTACCATATATAATATATTTATAACTAGTTAATTCTCTCAAACCCATTGGTCCCCGTGCATGAAGTTTTTGAGTACTTATACCAATCTCTGCCCCCAATCCAAACTCAAATCCATCAGTAAAACGGGTTGAAGCATTTACATATACTGTAGCAGCATCAATTTCTTTGGAAAACTTTTTAGCATTCTGCTGATTTTGGGTTACGATAGCTTCTGAATGTTTGGTGCCATATTTATTTATATGATTAATGGCTTCATTAATATTTTTAACTACTTTAACAGAAATGATATAATCGAGATATTCAGTATGCCAATCTTTTTCTGTCGCAATTTTACATTTTAGAAATAACTTTTTAACTTTATCACACCCTCTAATTTCAACACCTAATTCTTCAAGTTCTGATAGTATTATAGGTAGATATGTCGGAGCAACACTTTCAGCAATCAAAAGCGTTTCAGCAGCATTACATACTGCCGGTCTACTGGTTTTTGCATTTATCACTATTTTTTTCGCCATTTCTAAATCTGCTGTTTCGTCAACAAAAATATGGCAATTACCCACACCGGTTTCAATCACCGGGATTAATGAATTCTCCACTACTGTCTTGATAAGAGATGCACCTCCTCTGGGGATTAATACATCAATATAGTCTCTCATCTTCATTAATTCTATAGCACTTCTTTTTTCAGTATCCTCGATAAGCTGAATGGTCTCAAAGGGAATACCTCCCTTTCTTAAACCTTCTTTTAAAACCTTTACCAGTGCCTTGTTAGAATTTATTGCCCCGGAACCACCACGCAAAACGACAGCATTTCCTGCTTTAAAACAAAGAGCCGAGGCATCAACGGTAACATTGGGCCTTGCTTCATAAATAACTCCAATTACACCTAAAGGAACTCTTTTTTTCTCTATACAAAGACCATTGGGTCTTTCTATTCTTGATTCTATTTCGCCAATAGGATCTGGCAACGTAGCGACAGTCAATAATCCCTCTGCCATTGCCTTAATTCTTCTTTTATCTAATATCAATCGATCCAAAAAGGCTTTTGCTTTTCCTTCATGTTGAGCAATTTCAAGGTCTGTTATATTTTCTTTTAAGATAAATTTTTCTGCCTTGATTAAACTCCCAGACATACATTTCAAAGCATCATTCTTTTTCTTAGTAGAATAATGAGCTATTTCACTAGATATTAATTTTGCTTTCTTTCCAATTAAACTCAAGCTTCTCATTTAATTTTGCCCCTCCGTTATTTTTTTTGGTAAAAAAATTGTCCCTTCATTTTTACCTTGAATGACACCCACAATCTGTTCAGGTTTTTTACCCTTGATAATTGCAACTGCTATGCCCCGAGCTGTCGCCAGCTTCGCTGCATATATCTTCGTTCTCATTCCTCCGGTTCCAAAACTACTACCAACGCCGCAAGCAAAAGATTCAATTTCTTCATTAATATCTTCAACGAAAGATATTTTTTTTACGTTTTTGTTTTTTCGAAAATCTCCTGCATAAAGACCATCGGTATCGGAAAGCATTATTAGGATATCTGCTTTAATTAAAATTGACACAACTGCAGACAAAGTATCATTATCTCCAAAAACAATTTCTTCCACAGCAACCGTATCATTTTCATTGACAATAGGAATTACTTTATATTTAAATAAGGCATTAAAAGTATTGCAGGTATTATATTGACGAATACTATCTTCAAAATCATTGCGGGTTAAAAGCATCTGGGCAACTGTTATTTTATATTTTGAAAAAATATTTTTATATAAATGCATTAACAGTCCTTGACCAATAGCAGCCATAGCCTGTTTTTCGTCTAATTTTTGAGGCTTTTGTTTCAGGTCAAATTTACTTGCTCCTATACCGATTGCCCCTGAAGAGACAATAACAACTTCTCTTTCCTGCGCATGTAAATCCGAGATAATTTTTGCCAGTTTTTCTAAATAATAATAATTTATTTTTCCGGACTCTTTTACTATTGTAGAAGTCCCAATTTTAATTACCAGTCGCTTAACTTGCTGAAAACTCTTTATTCTTTTCATATTTATTTTCTCCTTAAATAAATAAAAAACTCTTTCACCTCTAAATAGAGACGAAAGAGTTTACTTTCGCTGTACCACTCTATTAAATTTAAAATAAATATCATAAAATGAAGTACATATAAAAAGTACGGCTCAAAATAAATTTTGAGTTTATACTTTCCCAATGATAACGGATGGGATAACCGAATAAAGCTCATCGCTTTTAGTATTTCAAGGTGGGTTCAAAATATTTTTTTGGGACAAAATCTTTCAGCTTTTAGATTCTGTTCTCTATACCCTTTAATATTTTTACTATTCCTTTTCTATACCTTTTAGAATTTATATTTTCCATAGTATAAGAGATAAACAATCTTTTGTCAATAATTCTTGTAAAACGATCTTTGTAAAACATTTCTTACACTATATACATTATTCCAGAAAATTTAAAGTAATTATGGGGTTTCTCTATGATATTTCATGAATACATTGCG
>DAOUTX010000106.1 GCA_030668465.1 Atribacterota bacterium
AATTCCACTAATCTGGTGTAGGGGTCGGATTTATCCGACCCAAGTTATTCTGGTAACTTTGTTATCGGGCTCGATGAATCGAGCCCCTACATATTACTCGTTACAGATTACTTATCACTATATTTCTATACGCTATACGCTATGCGCTAATATGCGAGATACGATTCACGAGATACGAGATACAAATTCAGTTTTACGTTTTTCGTTTCTAATTATATACTACATACTATATACTATATACTGATAAGAATGGAGGAAAATATGAAAGAAAATATATTGGTTATCAATCCCGGTTCAACTTCAACCAAAATAGCAATATTCAATCAGGAAGGAAAAGAGATTTTTAATAAAACCATTTCTCATTCTGCGGAAGAACTTTCCCAATTTAAATCTCTATTAGCGCAAGGTCCGGTCAGAAAAAAGATAATCTTGGATACCTTAAAAAAGAAAAATATAGAATCTAGTTCATTAAAAGCGGTTATAGGACGGGGCGGTGTATTAAAACCTTTAGAAGCCGGAACCTATGAGGTAAACGATAAGCTTATAGATGACCTAAAAAATTCTCCCATTGAACATGCCTCTAATTTAGGAGGGATTATTGCCCATGAAATAGCTGAAGAAATTGATATGCCTGCCTATATCGCTGATCCGGTATCGGTTGATGAATTTACCGAGATTGCCCGGATATCCGGGTTAAAAGGGATAGAAAGAAAATCCTTGCTCCATGCTTTAAATATTCGAGCAAATGCTTTCCGTTATGCTAAAGAACAGGGGAAAAAGTTTGAGGAATTAAATCTTATTGTAGCCCATCTTGGTGGGGGGATATCTATTGCCCCCATTAAGAAAGGAAGAATTGTGGATGTAAATAATGCTAATGATGGAGGACCTTTTTCACCCGAGCGAACCGGCTCTCTCCCTAACAAGGCCCTAATCCATCTATGTTATTCTGGAAAATATTCAGAAAAAGAATTAAATAAGCTTATTACCCATCAGGGTGGACTTGTCTCTTATTTAGGGACCAATGACTTAAGAGAAGTTATAAAAATGCTAGATAAGGGAGACAATTATGCCAAGCTTATTTTTGAAGCAATGTGTTATCAAATTGCCAAAGAAATCGGGGCAATGGCTACAGTATTAAAAGGAAAAGTCGAAGCAATTATTCTTACCGGTGGAATATCTCATAGTAAAATTTTAGTAAATAAGATGAAAGATCGTACGGGTTGGATAGCTCCAGTTGTAGTTTATCCGGGAGAAGAAGAGATGAAGGTATTAGCACAAGCAGTGATCAGAGTAATAGATGGGGTAGAAAAAGTAAAAACATATTCCTAAAATCAAATTTGATCTGTGTAATCTGTGTATAGGAGGTTCGAAGATGATAAAAAGTTTTAAAGAATTATTTGCAAATTTAAAAACTAAAGGAAGAGAAAAAATTATTGTTGCCGGTGGAGAAGATATTGAAACCTTGAAAGCCCTAAAAGATTGTTACGATTACGGATTCGGAGAAGGAATTTTGGTTGGGGAGGAGGTAGAGATAAAAAAATCTATCTCTAAATTAGGCGTAGATAATTTTGTAAAAGAGATTATTGAAGCAAAGGATGATTTAAAAAAAGCACGCCTGGCAGTAGAAAAAGCAAAAGAAGGAGGGACGCTCCTAAAAGGGAAGATAAAGACAGCCACACTTTTAAAGGCAGTGTTAAATAAAGAGTGGGGTTTAGGGACTGATAAAATCGTCAGTGATGTTTTTATCTTTGAAGATAAAAGAGAAGAAAATTCTAAATTCGTACTAATGAGCGATGGTGGAGTAAATCTCAAACCAGATGTAAAAACTTTAATTGCAATTATAAATAATGCCGTTGAAGTTGCCCATAAACTGGGGATAGAAATTCCCAAAGTCGCTCTTTTAGCAGCTGTGGAAACAATAAATCCTGATATGGAAGAGACCATCAAGGCGGGGATGATTTCTAAAATGAATGAAAGAAAACAGATTACCGGCTGTATAATCGATGGGCCGCTGGCCTTAGATAATGCTATTTCAGAATTTGCTGCCGAGAAAAAAGGCATCACCTCACCGGTAGCAGGTAAAGCAGATATTCTAATTGTCCCTGATATTGCCGCTGGAAATATCTTTGGCAAAGCGCTTACCTATTATGCCAATTACCAGGTAGGGCATACATTAGTGGGAACAAAAGCTCCGGTAATAATACCCTCACGAGCAGATAAAAGCGATGTGAAATTAAATTGCATCGCCCTCTCTATCTTATGCAGCAAATAAAGGAGGAATATTTATGAAATCTTATAAAAAAGAATTATGGTTCAATGCCCCGGAAAGAGTAGCTTTTATTAATATTACCAATCAGGTGGAAGAAGCTCTGCGCGAAAGCGGGATAAAAGAAGGTTTATGCCTGATTAATGCCATGCACATTACTGCTTCTGTTTTTATAAATGACAATGAAAGAGGTCTTCACGAGGATTATAAAAGATGGTTAGAAGAGCTTGCCCCCCATGAACCTATCTCCAAGTATCTTCATAATAGAACAGGCGAAGATAACGGAGATGCCCATCTAAAAAGACAGATAATGGGCCGGGAAGTAATAGTGGCAGTTACTGATGGGAGATTGGATTTCGGACCATGGGAGCAGATATTCTATGGAGAGTTTGATGGTCGAAGGCGTAAAAGGGTACTGGTAAAGATTATCGGAGAATAAAGTTCGAACTAACAGAAATACAGCATACCGAATCCCAAGGATTTTGTAGATACTCGGCGTGCTGTATTTTCTTTTTCAGCACATCGCGCTATGCTGCTCCGATACCCTTAAAAATAAAAGGTTATAGAAATAAAATACGACAAAGGCCCACCCCCTGTTGTATTTTATTCTTTATAAAAAAAGGGTTTTTAAATAATATGTAGTATAGAAAGAATAGAAGATAAATTAAAACATATTAATAAAAACTAAAAATATAAGGAAAGTGTAACTTATTATGAAATATGATTTTTTGTTTAAAAGAGGGCGTATTGTTGACCCGGCTAACCACAGAGATTTTGTTGGTGATGTTGCGGTTAAAGGAGATAAGATCGCTAAAGTCCAAGAAGAAATTGACGACTCTTTATCTGAGCAAGTAATAGATATTAGTGGAAAAGTTATCATACCTGGAATAATAGATACTCATTGTCATGTTGCCAGACCATATGCCAAAGGAGCTGGTTACCGAATGTTAATAAACACCGGAGTGACGACCGCTATTGATTTTGAAGGGCCGATAGAAGTAATCAAAAGAGAGATAACTAAATATGGATGTGGACTTAATGTAGCAGCTTTGGAGGGAATTTTCCCGGAAAATGGCATCGAAAGCCAAGATCCTCCATTGGAGAAATTAAAAAAAGTTATTAATAAAAATTTAGATAGTGGAGCGATAGGAATAAAAATATTGGGAGGGCATTATCCACTTACTCCTGAAGCTACTTATAATATTTTCCAAATAACTCACCAAGAGAAAGGTTATATGGGGTTTCATGTAGGAACCACTGAGACAGGTAGTGATATTCTGGGTGTAGAAGAAGCAGTTAAATTAGCTGAAGGTAAGCCTTTACACATTGCTCATGTTAATGCTTATTGTCGTGGTTATGTGGAAGATCCTTTATTAGAACTTAAGATAGTTATGGATATTCTTAAAAAGTCACCTAATATTATTTCTGAGAGTCATTTAGCCATACATAATGGTTGTTATGGGGGAATTGATGAAAATGGTATACCTATAAGTTATGTGTTGCGTAATTCCTTAAAGGCTAACGGTTATCAAGTAAGTAAAGAAGGTTTAGAAGAAGCACTTAGATTGAAATATGCCGGAGTAACTGCTTTGGTAGGCAATCAAATGGAATATATTTATGGTAGTGAAGCTATAGATTATTGGAAAAAACGGGAGTATAAAGTGGGCGTTTGTTTCCCCATTAACCGCAGGAGGTCAGCTCAGGTATGTGCAACAGAAAGGGATAAAAAAGGCAATTTTGTGATAGATGCAATTAGTAGTGATGGCGGCGCAATTCCGAGGAATTGCATTCTTTCTCACGGTTTATCATTAGTGAGATTTTGTGCATTAACTTTAAGTGAACTGGTTCAAAAAATAAGTTTAACTCCTTCAAGAATGTTTGGTTTAAAGAATAAAGGTTGTTTATCTATCGGTGCAGATGCTGATATTACCATTTTTGATCCGGATAATGCTAAAGTTGCGATTGTATTAATCAAAGGGCAGGCTTGTATGGTTTCCGGGATTATTTTTAATAATCCTGGCAGATTGATGGTTACTGAGAGAGGAGCTAAGAAATTAGAAAAACAAGAAATACCTTTGGAAGTGATCAATTTAGAAGATAGTTTATATTTTAAAGGCAAGGGAGGTGAAGGTAAACAAGTTAAGCATTAGAAAATCTTTACTACTATTTGTGCAAAACGAAAATTAGGAGGCAATTTAAGGATTGCTATTTTACATGTTTTTCCTAATTGTGTAGCCCCTATTATTATTCAAGATACTCTAATTTTTGCATATTCAATCCTTTTTTTGGTATTCTATTGTCAGAAGAACCCCTTAACATTATTTTCTTTCTGTAAATCCGATAATACCTGGTAAAATTATAACTGTGGAGAGAAAACAGGCACCGACACCGATGAACATAGCAGCACCCAA
>DAOUTX010000073.1 GCA_030668465.1 Atribacterota bacterium
ATCCCCGAAGACATTTACATTCTTCGGGGATAATATTTATTTAAAATAAATTACTTCTTCTCCCTTCCAGACTTTACTGTCGGCTCTGGCTTTTCACCAGATCTGTTCGTCACTCAATAAATAATTTAATTTTGAAATTATAATCTTCTAAAAAAATATAAATTATATTTTTTAAAGATCATTGATTTCGTTGAGCGCCGGACTCGTGGACTTATTCAATCATTGAAATAAAACAATAGAAAGAATTTACCACCGGTCGGGAATTGGTTAATTTTTGATTAACCTCACCCTGCCCCGAAAAAGTATAATCTTCAATATTTTATTTTTAGAAATTATATCACTTTTTTATACTCTTTACAATAAGTAAATTCACCAATTTACCTATTTACCTATTCACCAATTGACCAATTAGTTAATTAAGTTAGATGGTTTGCAAGTGAATTTGCGATATGTGATATGTAACAAAAAACCTGTTCTTGCAAACTTAGAACTATAATCTTATTACTCATTACGTATTACTCATCACTGTATTTTTCTATACACTAAACGCTGTACGCTATACGCTAGTTTTATTCACTAAAGACTATTTAATCAGTAGTTTTAATCTCGTTTTGAACTTCTTCCAAACTAAATCCTCTTAAATTAGCATAATAATCTAATACCTTGTTTACATAATTATCAGGTAATTCCTGGTTGTTGGTTAAGCGTTCTTGTACAGCATAAGGTCCTTGATTGTAAGCTATGACAGCAGTTTTTAAATCATTAAAATCTCTATTTAATATAGATAGATAATATACTCCGATTTGAATGTTTTTAATGGGATCAAACAATGTTTTCTCTGCTCCGTCCCATTTAATACCAATGTTTTCTGCCAATTCCGGAGCTATAAATCTTCTTACCTGACACAATCCATAGGCATAAGAATCTGAAACGGTTTTGGGATCGTAATTGCTTTCTGTTTTTATTATAGCAGTTATTAATAAAGGATTAAAATTATATTTTACAGCTTCTTCATAAATAGTTTTAGATATCTCATATATAGATTTACTGTCTAAAGTAGAATTATTATTAGAAATTTCCTTTACTGCTTTTGTAATATAATATTCTCTTTTAACTTCGTTTGAAATCATTCCGGTTAATTCTTGTAATTGCATATAGACTTCTGTAAATTGATCTCTACCTATTTTAACCTGGCTATAGAGTTTTATTTCATTAGATAAATTTCCTATTTTATTGATTATCTTCTGGTCCTGTAGGTTTGTGCTTTCAATATATTTCTCTGTTTGTCTACTTAAGTTTTCCACTTTATTAATTATTTCAACATTCTTTAAGTTTACATTTTCAATATATTTTTCTGCTTGCATGCTTAAGTTATTAACTTTTATCTGCAGATTAATAAATAATATAATTATGATACACATAAAAATTATAAATATTAATCCGAGATTTTTGTTAATATTTTCTCTAAACGAATTTGACATATCAACTTTTTCTCCTTTAATTTTTGCAGTAGACATAAATATCCCTCCTTAGGGTATTTTTTTTAGGATTGGTAATTTAATTTATTGTATTTTACTACCTTCAGTTATATCTTTATCTATAGTTAATAAAACTACATTATCTTTATCAACTGCTGCTAAAAGCATGCCTTGAGATTCTATCCCTCTAAGCTTCACAGATTGTAAATTGGTTACTATTACTATTTTCTTCCCCAATATTTCTTCTGCAGAGTAATGCTTTTTTACTCCGGCTACAATAGTTCTTTTTTCATCTCCCAGAGTAACTTCCAATTTGAGTAATTTATCTGTTCCTTGTACTTCTTCTGCAGTAATAACTTTTCCTACTCTTAAATCAATTTTTTTAAATTCATCGTAAGATATGATGTTAACTTTATCTTCTTTTACCTCTTTTGGATCTTTCTTTTTAGTATCAATCCTGGGAAATATTATTTTCCCCGGCTTAACCAGAATTCCTGATTGTAATTTTCCCCAAGAAGCATCTTCATCCAACCTTATTTTTTCTAAATCACTTTCTAATCCTAACTGTTCCCAAATTTCATTTGCTTTTAGCGGCATAAAAGGATAAATTAAAATAGTGGATAGGCGTATAGATTCAGCCAAATTATATAGAATATTAGACAATCTTTCCTTTTGTGAGCTATCGCGCCCTAATATCCAGGGCTCTGTTTGATCAATATATTTATTAGTTCTTCTTATAAATTGCCAGATAGTTTCTAAGGCTGCGTTTAAAGCTAAATTATTCATTTGAGTATAATACTTTTTTATAGTTTTTAAAGCATAATTTTCTAACCCTACATCATGCTCTTCTTTTTTTATCCCTGGCTGAGGAATTTTTTTATTAAAGTATTGGGTAATCATTGCTACAGTTCTACTTACTAAATTCCCCAAATCATTAGCCAGGTCATAATTTATTCTTTTGATTAATAAATCCTTAGAAAAATTACCATCCCGACCAAAGGAAACCTCTCTCATTAAAAAATATCTAAAGGCATCGGCACCAAATTCCTCTACCATTTTACAAGGATCTACTACATTCCCCGTAGATTTTGACATTTTTTCTCCCTCTATAGTCCACCAACCATGAGCAAAGACCATTCGGGGAAGTTCAATACCAGCTGCCATTAACATGGTAAACCAGATAACGGTATGAAATCTCAGTATATCTTTTCCAACAAGATGAACATCTGCCGGCCAATATTTCTCAAATTTTTCATTATCTATATTATATCCTGCTACTGTAATGTAATTTAATAAAGCGTCATACCAGACATAAATTACATGATTATTATCAAAAGGGACATCTATGCCCCATTTTAGACTTTTTTTTGTTCTGGTTATGCTTTGGTCTTTAAGGCCCCCCTTCATAAAACTTATAATTTCATTTCTTCTTGATTTCGGTTGAATGCATTGAGTATTTTTTTCAAAATATGATAATATCTGGTCTTGATATTTTGACATTTTGAAGAAATAACTTTCTTCCTTTATCTTTTCTATCTTCCTCCCACAAGTAGGACATGTTTCATCCGTCAACTGAGTCTCAGTCCAAAATGTCTCACAAGGCACGCAATACCAACCCTCATATTCGCCTTTGTAAATATCACCTTTTTCATATAATTTATTAAATATTTCTTGAACTACTTTAATATGTCTTGGTTCGGTTGTACGTATAAAATCATCATATTTTATATTTAATAAGGGCCAAAGATTTTTAAATTTTAATACCACCTTATCTGCTAGCTCCAATGGAGTTAAATTTACCATTTCTGCTGAACGAGCAATCTTTTGACCATGCTCATCTGTACCGGTAGAAAAAAGAACATCATATCCGGAGAGTTTTTTATATCTGGCTATAACATCTGCGGCTATAGTGGTATAGGCATGCCCGATATGTGGCACATCATTAACATAATAGATAGGAGTAGTTATATAAAATGTTTTTTCAGATTTATTATTTTCTTTCATTATAATTCACCTTTCTTTTATCGCATATCGTATATCGTATTATATAGCGTATAGCGTATAGCGTACAGCGTTTAGCGTATAGGAAAAATCATCCTGTACAACATGCTATCTACTTCTTTTAATAAATTTTTAATATCATTTCTTATCTCTTTTTGTCATTCGCATGAAAACGGGAATTTATCTTCTAATTTTAATCTTCACCCCTAGATTCCAGCGCTCGCGGGAATGACAGTGGGTGGTAGTTTTATGCTTTTCACTTTGTATTTTTCGCTATTTTACTGTACTTTATTTCTATTTATTACTTATTACATATTACTCATCACCGCATCCTCTACGCTGTACGCTATCCGCTAGTCCTTCATTTCCAATAATTTTTTGTATATCAGATTCTTTGGAATATTTAATTTTTCCTGAGCAATTTTTATTATATCTTTATTTGAATAACCCTGGTTTTTGAGTTTATTCAGGCATCCTTCAATTATACATTCTTTTATTAAAAAATCTATAGCATCATTTCCTTTTTTCTTAATTCTCCCCTGAACGATCAGAGTAATTTCACCTTTTATCTCTTTTGTGCTAATTTCTGTTAGAACCTGACTCAGTTTTCCTCTAATTACCTCTTCGTACATCTTGGTCAACTCGCGAGCTATAACAATTCTTCTCTCTCCCCATATTTCCAACATATCTTTAAGGGCTCTTTTCAGCCTATGCGGGGTTTCATAAAAAATAATGGTTCTCTCTTCATTTTCTATACTCTTAAAATATCTCTTCCTCTCTTTGATTTTTCGAGGTAAAAAGCCCTCAAAAACAAATTTATCGGTAGGCAATCCTGATACAACTAAAGCAGTTATCAGTGCTGAAACACCGGGTACAGGAATGATTTTTATATTATTTTTTAAAGCTAAATTTACCAATACATACCCAGGATCGGAAATTCCCGGCATACCTGCATCGGATACCAGGGCAATGTCCTGACCATTTTTTAATATTTCTACCAGATGGGGAGCTTTTATAAATTTATTATATTCATAGTAGCTTGAAACTTTTGTATTTATCTGGAAATGATTCAATAATTTTTTTGTATGTCTGGTATCTTCAGCCGCAATTAATTTTACCTTTTTTAAAATCTTTAAAGCCCTTAAAGTAATGTCTTCTAAATTCCCTATAGGCGTCCCGCAAATGTATAAAATTCCCTCTGTTTTATTTTTATTCAAAATTAATTACTTTTCTCCATTTTTTTCGTTAGAATTAAGGAATATAGGGTCTTCGATTTTTAATTCTTCTTTCCCGCTTTTTATTCCTTCTAATAATACAAGATTCGCATTTTCTCCTGGCCGAGGATGAATAAATTTAATAACCTTTGGTTCAATGCCATATTTTTTTAAAGCTATTACTAATTTTATTAGTTTGGCACTTCTATAGATTAAATAAATTCTTCCTTTATTTTTTAGCAAATAATTACTTACTGAAATTATGTCCTCTATATCACCTTTTATTTCGTGCCGGGCAATGGCTCTACTACTCAAAGGGTTAATCTTTCCATGTCCCAGAGAAATATAAGGAGGGTTACTAACCACTACATCGAATTGCTGGTTTTTAAAAATATTTTTTAGGTTTCTGAAATCCTCTTGAATTATATTTATACCATTTTGTAATTTATTTAATTCTACGCTTCTTTTGGCCATATCCGCTAAATCTTTTTGTATCTCAACTCCATAAATAGATAATCCTTTTCTTTTACCAAATAATAGTAGAGGAATTATTCCAGAACCAGTACCCAAGTCGATAATTTTTTCATAGTTTTTAATTCTAATAAAATTAAGCAGTAAAATAGAATCCACCGAAAAACGGTATGAATCACTTGCTTGGATGATTTTTAGTCTTTTATCTCCTAGCTCTTCGATTTTTTCATTATTATTTATTTTAATCATATTTTTATATTATTCACTATATTGTTTGTCTGCCGTATTATATAAAGCTAAAAATTTAAAACGAAAAACTAAAAATCATAACTCAAAATTCAAAACTTTTTTGTATAAAGTATTAGTTTTATTGTAGTCGGATTTATCCGACCCAAGTATTTTTAAAATTTTTATGGGGGTTTCGATGAATTAAACCCCTTGCTCACGGTTTTTATGATTTTGTAGGGGCACAATGAATTGTGCCCTCCCTGTTTTATCGTCTTTTGTTTGCCTTGGGCACGATGCATCGTGCCCCTACAAATTACTAATTACACATTACTCATCGCTGTTCTTGTTCGCGATACTCGATACGCAATACGCGATACGATACACTAAATCATTTATTATCATTATTTTTTGCACTTTTATTTTTTATTAAGAGTTCTCCGAATTCTTCTTCGGGTATTTTAATTCTTTTCTTAATTCCACCGTCAGCTTCTAATTCAGCTACAACATATTTTTTTAACA
>DAOUTX010000074.1 GCA_030668465.1 Atribacterota bacterium
ACCATATTTTATTTATAGCTGCCGGTGCTTTTACCACTTCAAAGCCTTCTGATTTAATACCTGAATTACAAGGACGTTTTCCTATTAGGGTTGAATTAAATATTTTAAACAAAGAAGATTTAAAAAGGATATTAACTGAACCTTGTAATTCACTAATAAAACAATATGTAGCCTTACTTGCTACCGAAGGTTTGAAAATAGAAATTGCAGATGACGCTATTGATGAGATTGCTGAAACTGCTTTTTTGGTAAATGAACAGACAGAAAATATTGGAGCGAGGAGACTTTATACTATATTAGAAAAGCTATTAGAAGATATATCTTTTAATGCCCCCGGTTGCAAAAAGAAGCAATTTATTATTGATAAAAAATATGTAAATAAGAAATTACAAAGCATTGTAAAGGACGAAGATTTAAGTAGATATATTCTGTAATTCACCAATTAATTTGGTTAGTTAGTTGCTTAGTTACCTGGTTAACTGGTTAAGAGGACAGTAGCCAGTTATTTCGTATATTGTATATCGCGTAGGACAGGCGTTCCCCATTTTCACGAGGACAGACCCGCTTGTCTATCAGGTTGTAACTATTTTATTAGTTATTCGATTTGTTGGTTTTGATTTGTGTTTTAACCAGTTAACAAATTAACCAAGTAACCAAGTAACTATATTTAATTTTCTTGATTTAGAAAAAAAACTGTGTTATACTATCTTTGATTTTGTGCGCTTATTATATATAAGTTATAACGACTTATAATAATTTTTGCATCATAATAAAAAATAGAAAAATAAGATTATAAAAATGAAAATTGGAGGATGGTAGATGAGTGTAATTTCGATGAAGCAATTACTGGAAGCAGGGGTACATTTTGGCCACCAAATGCGCCGATGGGATCCCAGGATGAAACCATATATTTTTACAGAAAGAAATAATATATATATTATAGATCTTCAACAGACTGTAAAATTAATCGAAGTAGCATATAATATCATAAGGGAAATATCTAGTAATGGTGGTAATGTACTATTTGTAGGAACAAAAAAACAGGCTCAGGAATCGATTAAAAATGAAGCCGAGAGATGTGGTATGTATTACATAAATTATAGATGGTTAGGCGGAACGTTAACTAATTTCGATACTATTAGAAAAAGAGTAAAAAGGCTTCATGAATTGGAAGAAATGGAAAATAATAAAATGTTTGAAGTTCTTCCTAAAAAAGAAGTGATAAGTTTGAAGAGAGGAAAAGAGAAACTTAAAAAAGTATTAACCGGAATTAAAGATATGAAAGAACTTCCAGCTGCAATATTCGTAGTTGACCCAAAAAAAGAGAAGATTGCAGTTGCTGAAGCTAATAAACTTTCTATTCCTATTGTGGCAATTGTGGATACAAATTGTAATCCAGAGGAAATTGATTATGTAATTCCAGGGAATGATGATGCAATAAGAGCAGTAAAACTGATTTCTTCAGTTATAGCTAACGCAGTTATTGAAGGAAAGAAATCTACTATTGAAAAGGAAACTGAAAAAATTGAAGCATAAAATATATATTTAACGAAACAAGGAGATATGGATGAATATTACTGCCCAGATGGTTAAAGAATTACGAAAAAAAGCAAGTGCTGGAATGATGGATTGCAAGAAAGCCTTAAAAGCTACTGAGGGGGACCTGGAAAAAGCAATTGAATATTTACGTAAAAAGGGAATGGATGCAGCTGCTTCTAGGTTTAATAGGCAAGCACTAAGCGGAAAAGTAGAATCCTACATTCATTTATATGGTAAAATAGGAGTTTTAGTCGAGATAAATTGTGAAACAGATTTTGTAGCCAATACTAAAGAGTTTAAAGAATTTGTGAAAGATATATCTATGCAAATCACAGCCTCAAATCCTAAATTTATTTCCAGAGAAGATGTTCCCAACGGTATAATTGAAAAAGAAAAAGAAATATTTTATGCGCAAGTTGAAAAATCAGGTAAACCTGCCCAGATTATTGAAAAAATTGTGGAAGGAAAATTAAATAAATATTTTCAAACAAGCTGTTTAAAAGAGCAAGTATTTATTAAGGATAACAGTAAAAATATTAATCAATTATTATTAGAGTTGATTGCTAAATTAGGTGAAAATATTGTAATCAAAAGATTTGCCAGATTCCAACTTGGCGAAGAAATCTGAAATTAGTTAGTTAGTTAGCTGGTTACCTGGTTAATTGGTTATTAAATCGGTACATATCAGCTAACTAACTAATCAACAATGGATGTAACGTGTAACGTGTGGTAACTAACCTGCAATAAGTGCTGTTTTTATGATTTAGGAAATTTAAGCTCATTACTTATTACTCATTACTTATTACTGTATCTATACGCGATACTCGATACGCAATACTGAGTTCCTATACGCTAAACGCTGTACGCTCTACGCTAAATATTGTGGTGAAGGATAAATATATGAAAAAACTTGAATATAAGAGAATTCTCTTAAAACTTGGTGGCGAATCACTCTCCGGAAAAAAAGGTTATGGCATCGACATCCAAAAGATTAATTTTATCGCTAAGGAAATTACAGAGATAAAAGAACTTGGAGTACAAACAGCGGTTGTAATTGGAGGGGGAAATATCTTTAGAGGCCAAGAGGGGAGTGAAAAAGGCATAAATCGGGTTTCGGCAGATTATATGGGCATGTTAGCAACAGTTATTAATGCTTTAGCCCTTCAAGAATCTTTGGAGAAATTAAATATTGAAACAAGGGTACAAACTGCAATCGAGATGAAAGCAATTGCTGAACCATATATCAGAAGAAGAGCTATTAGACATCTGGAAAAAGGTAGAATAGTAATTTTAGCTGCTGGAACAGGGAATCCTTACTTTACCACAGATACTGCTGCTGCCCTTAGAGCATTAGAGTTAAATGCAGAAGCAATTCTTAAAGCTACGAAAGTTGACGGTATATACGAGTCTGACCCATTAATAAATTCAAAAGCAGTAAAATTTAATAATTTAGGATTTCTCGAGTTCCTAAATAAAGGTTTAAAGATTATGGACGCAACGGCTATATCCTTATGTATGGAAAACAATATTCCAGTAATCGTTTTTAATTTTAATACTGTTGGAAATATTAGAAGAGTTGTATTTGGTGAAAAAATAGGAACGATAGTGAAGGGGGAATAAATATGTTATCTGATTTATTAGATACAACAAGAGTTAAAATGGAAAAAACACTTGCAGTATTAAAAGATGAGTTTGCTCATATAAGAACAGGAAGAGCTTCTTCCGTACTGGTAGATCGGATAAAAATATCCTATTATGGTGTACTAACTCCTCTAAAACAAGTAGCAAATATTTCTATTCCAGAATCAAATTTAATAGTTATTCAACCGTGGGATAAAAATTGCCTTTCTGAAATTGAAAAAGCTATATGGAAATCTGATTTGGGATTAGCTCCATCTGTTGATGGTAATATTATTCGACTTACAATACCATCACTAAACGAAGAGAGGCGAAAAGAATTAGTAAAACTGATAAAAAAAGAGGCTGAAAATGGGAAAATAAGCATAAGAAACATAAGAAGAGAAATGAATGATTTAATAAAAAAAGATGAGAAAGAACATAATATTTCTGAGGATGAATGTAAAAACTATCAAAATAAAATCCAAATATTAACAGATAAATATACAGAAAATATTGATAAATTATTGAAGCTTAAAGAAAAAGAAATTATGGAAGTATAAAAAATCGTTTTTTTAATTATTAAAAGAAGGGAGATTTTGTAAGTGGCTTATAAAATTACTGACGAATGCATTAAATGCGGTATATGTGTCGATGAATGTCCTACAGAAGCAATTTCTGAAGGAAAGGAAATTTACCTAATTGATAAAAATATGTGTACTGATTGCGGAGCATGCGCCGATGCTTGTCCAAGCGGAGCAATAATAAAGGAATAAAAGCATAACCCCCTTCTAATTTTAATTTATATTAATCTATTTTTTATTAATATATTTTTAAAGGGGGTTTTTTTATAGGTGATAGTTATTAGTAATTGTAAAAACAATAAAAATGAATTATTTGATATGAGTAGTTTGCCTCAGCACCTGGCTATAATAATGGATGGAAATGGGCGGTGGGCAAAGAAAAAAGGATTTCCCCGGAGTATGGGGCACAAGGAAGGGGCAAAAGCAGTTAAAAGAGTTATAGCTAGCTGCTTAGATTTTAATATACCTATATTAACAATTTTTGCTTTTTCTACGGAAAATTGGAAACGTCCTAAAAAAGAAATAGCCTATCTGTTAAAATTATTTGAAAGTGTTTTGGTTAAAGAAAAAGCAAACTTAATCAGAAATAATATAAAAATAAATTTTATAGGAAGGTTAACCGATCTTCCTACCCCGCTTAATGATAAGATCAATGAATTATGTGAATCCACCAAAAAGAATAATAGACTTATTTTAAATATTGCTGTTAACTATGGTGGAAGGGCTGAAATTGTTGACGCAATCAATTCTATAATACTAAAAATAGATAAAAAAAATTTAAATATTGATAAAATTAATGAAGATACTGTTAGTGATAATTTATATACCTATAATCTTCCTGATCCTGATCTACTAATTAGAACAGCGGGCGAAATGAGAATTAGCAATTTTATGATATGGCAAACTGCTTATACAGAATTTTGGGTAACTCCTGTATTGTGGCCCGACTTTGATAAAAAAAATTTAATAGAAGCAATAATAAATTTCCAAAAAAGAGTAAGAAAATATGGAGGAAAAATATAGTAATTTTTTAAAGAGAACCGCGACTATTATTATAGTGGTTCCATTAGTATTTCTAATAATATTTTGGAATGAATTCCCATTTTTTATTGTTATTATAATAATAGCTTTGTTGGGGTTGAGGGAATTATATAGTATAGCCCACAAACAAGGATATAAACCATCATATATATTAGGCAGTATGCTAACATCATACTTTGTTTTTACTTCAATTTATGATATTTACAGCTTAAATTACCATATTAAAAATATATTTATTACTTTTTTTATTATAATGTCTTTTTTTATGCAACTATTAAAAAAAGATTATTCTAAGGTATTAACTGAGATATCCATTACAATTTTTGGAAGCATTTATTTAGGATACTTGTTTTCCTTTATACTAAAAATAAAAGATTTACCCAATGGAAATTATTTTCTTATTTCCTTGTTACTTATTACTTGGGTTAATGATTCCGGAGCTTATCTTATTGGCACTAAGCTTGGTAAAAATAAAATATTTCCCAAAATAAGTCCTAAAAAAACTATTGAAGGATCGATTGGAGGGATAATATTTGGTATTGCTGTCACATTTGCCTTAAAAGGCTGGTTAAATTTAACTTTTAATGGATTACTTTCTCTCGGTTTGATTATTTCGATAATAGCCCAACTTGGCGATCTATTTGAGTCCGTATTGAAAAGAGGTTCAGGGGTTAAAGATTCAGGGACCTTAGTCCCTGGTCATGGAGGGATATTAGACAGTCTTGATAGTCTAATATTTACAGCTCCTGTATTCTATTATTATATAATTTTTTTAACTTGATTGTCGGAATTTCCTTTTTCTGTACACCCTAATTCGTATCTTGTATCTCGTGAATCGTATCTAGTTAAAAAACAAGTAATAGCATTTAGCAAGATAGAGTGGAGCCTAGAGTGTATACATTTGGTTGTATAGTTAGTTGGTTACCTGGTTAATTGGTTAAGAAAACAGAAGACAGAATCCAGTATTCAGAATTATTTTAAATTATAAGGTTATATTAGTTGTTGAGTTATTTTATGTTCTTCTGACTCCTGACTTCTGAATTTTTAAATAATAATTATGTTTTTTCGCTTTAAGCTTTAAGCTTTTCGCTGCATAATAATAAATTAAAACTTTTTTACATATAA
>DAOUTX010000216.1 GCA_030668465.1 Atribacterota bacterium
AATATCATCTTCGATGATTAACTTATTTAATTGTGTGCCTGCCAAAACAGTGATGACAATGGTCATTATAACGATTGGCCAGGCATATTTAGTAACAAAGTTGGCAATTTTTTTCATCATTTAGCTCTTGCTCCTCTTGAAATTTTTAATCGTTTTATATTATAACTGACTGGTCAGTCGAAAGTCAAGAAAAAAATAAAAAAGCTATTGGTTTATCGTATTTGGTTTTTAGATAAGAAAAATAGTTGTCAGTCAATAAACATAAGCTCATTACTAATTACAGATTACTTATTACTGTGTTTCAATACGCAATACTAATTATTTATCGTTTTATCGTTTTATTTGAACGTTTATTAAAAGTCCTATATAATAAATATATTAAATAAAAAAGAAGGAGGAAGAATTATGAAGAACAAAAAGGTTTTAAAATTACTAAATTACTTGATTTTGACTGCTATATTTGTTTTAGTGCTAACCTTTTCATCACTTGCTGAAACTGCTCCTAATGGAATTATAGGATTTTTAACTGACTGGGGAGAGACAGATTACTTTGTCGGCGCCTGTAAAGGGGTAATGCTCACTGTAGAACCTGATTTAAAACTGGTAGATATCTCTCACGGTGTAACTCCTTTTGATATTCAAGAAGGTGCCAATACTCTTCTTTATGCTACCCGAGAATTTCCCGAGGGGACAGTATTTCTTGCCATTGTAGATCCGGGAGTAGGGACCGAAAGAAAACCTCTTTTAGTTGTAACCCAAAATGATAAATATTTTATTGCACCGGATAATGGAATATTAACTCTGGTAATAAATGAGATGGGAATAAAAAAGGTTTATGAACTTAAGAATAATGAATATTTCAGACCCGGAAAAATTTCCAAGGATTTTCACGGAAGAGATATCTTTTCTCCTGTGGCTGCTCATATAGCTTCGGGGGATTCAGTCTCTGAAGTGGGTCCAGAGCTTAATCCGGAAGATCTGGTAATGTTACCTATTAAGAAATCCAAGGTTGAAAATAAGACAGCAATCGGTTATGTGGTTTATATTAATCAATATGGGAATATAATAGTGAATATTACTCAGGATGACTTTGATACACTGGGTATCAAACTTGGCGATTCAGTCAATATTAAAATAGGCGATAAGACTCAAAAGATTAAAGTGGGAACTACCTATGGAGATGTCCCCGAAGGGGATTGGGTATGCTTTATTGCCTGTAACGAAGTTCTCGAAATTGCCATAAACTGGGGGAATGCCAATGAATTTTTCCAGACCGAACTGAATAGTATTGTAGAACTTAAAAAGTAAATTAGCAAATAGAAATTAGTTTTTAATCTTGGGCAGGAATATTAATTATTTTTAAGTAATTATTTTTCTGCCCATTTCTGTCATTGTGAGCCCTGTTTTATCAGAGAGCGGTGCTTTCTTTATTAAACTAAAGACTTAAACCTAAGAGCGAAAAACCATAATTCAAAATTTCTTCTTATAAAATTTTGTTCTTTGTAGGGGTCGGATTTATCCGACCCGTGTTTTTTAAGTAATTTTTCTGGCGGGTTTGATGAATCAAACCCCCACTTCTGGCTCCTGACTTCTGAATTCTATTTTTCTCCACACGATATACGCAATACGATATACGCAATACGAATAAAAGCTTGACAACAAGGGATGTTAAAAACTATAATTAAAAAAACAAAATACAATATATAGTTAAATATTTAAGGGGACAGTAGGTAACAGTCGTTCTCAGAGAGCTGATGGTTGGTGAAAATCAGTATTGGCTTTATCGAATTCCACCCTTTTTAATATTTCCGGTGAAATCAAAATATCCGGAAACACATCTTAAGATGTGTTAAACAATCAGCCAATGAAGGATAGGATATTTTCCTATTGAATCAGGGTGGCACCACGTGAGCAAACTCTCGTCCCTAGTAGTAGATATTACTAAGCGATGAGAGTTTTTTTGTTTAAATGAAAACATTAATATCTTAAACAAACATAAAGAATGATAAATTGTCATTGCGAGCAAAGCAAAGCAATCTCATATGACAGCGTAAAGCTTAAAATTTAAAAAGGTAATAAACATCTATGAAAGAATTTGAAATCCTCGAACACACTGCTGATATCGGAATAGCTGCATATGGTAAAAACAAAAGAGAAGTTTTTATCAATGCTGCAAAGGG
>DAOUTX010000104.1 GCA_030668465.1 Atribacterota bacterium
TAGAGTGTTATTTGATCTTTTTGTAGTTTTTGGGCAAATGAGCTGCCCTCGACAATATAGAGAATGGATTTTTGCAAAATCAACTTTTAGAGCAGAAACTGCTACTTCAGCAGGCCCTAACATGGTAATATCTTGCCATTATTTTTTAAGGGTTATAGGACGGCAAACGCCTCTGTAGCAATCCGTCTCCGGTTCCCCACGCATTTGAAGCGAATTTGGCGACAGTGTATTCCAGTCAACCACTTTTTTGGTAGTAAATAGATGAAAAAGCCCGTTACTTAGCATGACGGTAAGGTTAAAAAAATCCGCATGAAATGGTTGTCGGTAGGTTTTAGGATGAATTTCCTTCCCGTCTAAAAGCCCCACACGGGTCAATCCTATTTCCGCTAGAGAGACACTTGAAGGAATCGGATGGTCGAACCAGGAAGCATAAATCGTTTGAAAATCTTCAGACCTTGATTCTACCCATTTTTCATCTTCCTTAAATGATTTAACATACTCAGACATTTTACGCATTAAGGCACCCCAACTCTCATCATTCTCATAAAGCATGGTGAGAGCAATGAGCATGCAAGCACCGTCAAATAAAAATTTCTGCTTTTGCATTATGCCATTTGAAAGAGAATGTGCCAGGAATTTACCATTCCAAAATCGTTCCATTAGACTCTTAACTATCTGCACGGCTCTCGCTTCCAACTCCGGTTTTCCTAAAAATCGGCCTGCCTGCAACATGGCTATGGCAACCAAAGCATTTATGCCACATAGAATTTTACTGTCTTTTTCAGGCTGGTTTCTCTGATTTCGTATGACCAGTAATTTTTCTTCAATATCCCTTAAAAGGGCATTATTCTTTCTTGTCAAGTGAATCGCATCTTCAAAATTTCCTTCCGGAAAAATAAAATAGGATTCACTCAATCGATGAAATTCCTCCGCTGATAATAATTCTTTTAATTCATCATATTTCCAGGTATAGGTTGCACCTTCTATATGTTCTGTGTCAGCATCATAAGCAGAAATATATAACCCCTTTTCGTTGAAACACTCTTCAAGACACCGCAGGATTTTTTCTGCCATAACTTTATATGCTTTTTTATCCATGATTTTATATGCCAAAGCATAACACCATAAAGCCATCGCCTGGTCATAAAGCATTTTCTCAAAATGCGGGATAGTCCATTTTCTATCCACGCAATAACGAAAAATACCGCCCTGCAGGTGATCATTCAGTCCTCCTAAACGCATCGCATCGAGCGTGGTACTAATCATTTTATAAATACTTTCATTTTTCTCTACACAAAGTAAATACAAAAGATATAAAAGCGTCGTGTGGGGAGGGAATTTTTGTCCTTTACCAAAACCTCCTTCAGCGGAATCAAAATAGGTTAATAAATCATTTACAATCATTTTCTCTTCAATAATGGGAGGTGGTTTTTCAATAGCTTTAAAGGGTAATATTTTATCCTGGTGATTAATATAGTAATCATATACCCTTTTGGTAATATCAAGAAATGAGGACATCGAGCTACCACCATGCCCCGGTGCATAGGTAAGGGCGAAAATAGGATGATTGTCCGGAGTTAAAAAAACATTTAAAGGCCAACCTCCGCTTCCATTTTGTGCAGTGATAAAATGCATTAAAAACTGGTCAATATCCGGTCTGGTTTCCCGATCCACTTTTATGCATATGAAATACTTGTTTAAATAATCAGCTGTAGCCCGATTCGAAAAAGCATCAGCGGCCATCACATGACACCAATGACAGGTTGCATAACCAACCGATACGAAAAGCGGTTTATTCTGATTAATCGCTTCTCCGATAATTTCAGAACGCCATTCCTGCCACCATAGAGGATTCTTTGCATGCTGCCGAAGATAAGGTGAACTTGATTTATCAAGATTATTTCTTTGTATATCTAACACAATCATTCCTCCATTTCTAATTATTATACTTTCCCCACCGGTGCCATATAAATGGTAAATTCCTCAACACCATCAATTCCAAGAATGTTATCTGCAAATTCTTGATCATAAGCGGCAATAGCACAAGTTCCGGCGCCAATTGATTCACACGCCAGGTAGAGGTTTTGACAAACATGACCAACATCAATGGCTATCACTTTATAAGATGCCCGGCCGTATCGCCATTCCGTACGTGCCGGTATCGTTGTCCAAATAAAGGTCACTGCGCTTTTACCGGCGAATGATTGATCAAGTGCGGCACGGGTTAGCAAATCCTCAAGATTTTCGTGTTTAACCACCTCAATCAGTTGATGACTCATCGGCAAATAACGATAAATCGCTTTAGGAATACCCTCAACCCTGAAAGCCGCAATATAGGTTTCCAGAGCATGTCTGCATCCGGCTGAGGGCACGGTTCTGTAATTTCTAACAGCAGATATTTTTCCCCGAAGACCTTGGGTTGCCCATAGAAGAAAAGAAAGTTCTTCGAGTTTTATGGCATCTTCAGTATAAGACCTTCTCGATTTCCTTCTGTCAATCGCAGTTTCAACACTTACTTCGTGAATTGATTTCCATTCACCTGGTTTAACAAGATTAATTTTTTTGTCTTCTGGATTACACGGCTTTTCTGCTGGCGGTGGCTTGATGCCTCTGCTCTGGTCTGTGGTCGAAAAATCAATCGTTTTCCGAATACTATCCTTAAGAAAGTTTCTATAATTTTCAATCATGAAAAACCCTTCTTCAAATGCAATTAAAATTTTAACAATTTACAAAGTCATATTATTAATGTTTTTGTTCTTTTTTTATATTACGACATATTTTACTTGAATCCCTTTTTTTAAAAAAATAAAGGATTTTTAATTTTTTTCCCGAATTATAAAAATATAGAATATTTAAATCATTTAATATAGGAGGAAGATATGGAATTTTTGGTACTTATTTCAACGTCAATCGGTATTGGAGCTATTATTATTATCGCATGGGGAGTTTTGTTATCCTTTTTAAAATTTATCATACTGGAGATAAAGCGTTTAAGAGGTACTAAAACCTATCGGGAAAAAGAGATTTTAAGACACCAATTTGCTTCTTATTTATTGTTAGGATTAGAGTTTTTAATCGCGGCCGATGTTATTCTTACCATCACCTACCCTTCTTTAGAAGAAATCGCCATTTTAGCCAGTATTGTTGTCATAAGAACTGTCATCAGTTATTTTATAGATAAAGAAATGGCTTATTCTGATAATCGGCAGTTCGGGGATAAATCATAAAAAATAAAAAAACTCCTGTAGAATAATTTTGTATTTTGATATTTTAAAAGCGACAAAGGATTAACCCTTGCTGTGCAATGTCCTCTATTGCACGGCAAAACATCAACCTCTGCCGCTAAAACACAATGTAAAGATGAGCATTAATGAATTCGGCTTATTATTCGAAAAGATTCTTATATTGACCATATCCTTCCTTTTCTAAATCTTCTTTGGGAATAAAGCGAAGGGAAGCTGAATTCATACAATAGCGAAGACCCGTGGGCGCAGGTCCATCTTCAAATAAATGTCCAAGATGAGAATCTGCATTTTTGCTCCTTACCTCTGTTCTGCTCATAGATAAACTATTATCTTCTTTTTCTAAAATGTTATCCGGTTCGAGTGGTTTCGTAAAGCTGGGCCAGCCTGTTCCCGAATCAAACTTATTAAGAGAACTAAAAAGCGGCTCACCGGATACAACATCCACATAAATACCTTCTTTCTTGTTATCCCAATATTCATTGTCAAAGGCCCTTTCTGTACCGTCATCTTGCGTGACCTTATACTGTAGGGGAGTTAAACTATTTTTCAGTTCTTCATCCGAAAAAAAAATAGGGACAGACACCTATTTATCAATTTTCTTCTTAGGTCTTTCTTTGGGACGTCTATCTACAGAAATACCTAAAACCTCAACAATCTGGTTAAGAAACTCCTCAGATCCTATAGGTTTTTTGTTAAAAGTTAGCTTATTATTGACTTGGTAGACCTTCTTGTTTATTTAATTTAAAAGTAAAATATTGATTATCTAAGAAAATGGGATGTGTCCCTATTTATTTTTTCCTTTTGCCACACTGGTAGCAATAACCTCTATGAACACAGATAATACCCCCACATTCAGAACAGGCCCATCTTATCCTTTCTTCGGTTATGAATTTTTTTAATCCGAAATTCTTTATATTTCCCAGATTTTCTATCATACTCATACTGTATTTCGTTTTATATCTTTTATCCAGTTGTTTTAATCTTGAGCAAGGGTATTTTTCGCATTCAAAACAGAATCCCGATTGATTATTTTTTATAATCTCGCATTTTTTTATTCTACATTTCACAACAGAAACCGATTTATCTTCATTGCTTCCGTTACAACCGGGGCATTTTTTCTTTTCTCTAAGATAAGCCATACAGATCCCGCAATTCATACCACAGGGGGCAATTAATGAAGAATTTATATAAGATTTTGTATTCATGGAAATACCTCTCTTATTAACACTCACTTTCTGCTTTTTTTAATTATAGACCCTATTCATCTATAATATACATTTTCCTTATCATATAAAATTTTTATTATTACAAATTAAATTCTCTTTATTCTCTTTGTTTAGTAGAAAATGGGATGTATCCCTATTTATTCTAATTTACTATTATTAACATTTATTATATAATATATAAACCAATTTTAATAGAAAAGGCAAATCTATTTTTTTATCCTTAAATCAAATGAA
>DAOUTX010000124.1 GCA_030668465.1 Atribacterota bacterium
AAATAGGAGATATAAATTGGAGAAGATATCATCTCAAAGCAACTGGTAAGCCGGTGAATAGGGTAACTGGGTAACTAAAATACACAATATACGATTCTAATTACTCTACGCTAAACGCTGTACGCTATACGCTAAATAGGTTTGAATTATGGTTTTTCACTTTTAGCTTTAAGCTTTTAACTTAGTAAGGAGATTGTCGTGCTCTGATAAATCAGAGTGCGTAATGACTATATATACTAATAACTATTTACTATCAAGCAATTTTGCTAGTGAACCGTTAAACTGGCCAACTGGACAACTATTGAACTAGCTAACCAAGTAACCAGCTAACTATTATTATTGGAGGTTTAAATTTGATATCTTTCTTAGAAGGAATAGTTAATACAGTTGGAGTAAATTATCTTGTATTAAATACAAACGGTATAGGATATCAAATTAATATCCCTGCTTATAATAATCTTTCCTTGAAAACCGGTGATAAAACTAAAATTTATACTTATTTATATTTAAGAGAAGATAAAATAATGCTTTATGGATTTTTAACTAAAGAAGAAGAAAATTTCTTTGAATTACTGATTAGTACACCGGGAGTTGGTCCAAAAGTAGGTTTAAATATCTTATCTAAGATGACCCCTGATGATTTTAATAAAGCAATTCTCCAAGAAGATTTAGATTCAATTACGGCGATAGTAGGTATTGGAAATAAGTTAGCTAAAAAAATTGTGTTAGAATTAAAAGAAAAAATAAGCAAAATCACTTTCCTTGAAGTAGGCGTAGAAAAAACTTTTAAATTTGAGAATATAAGTGATGCCATAGATGCTCTTAAAGTGTTAGGCTATACTTACAAAAAAGCAAAGTCTGCAGTGGAAAAAACCCAAGAAAAATTTAAAGGGAAATTAACAGTGGAAGAGTTAGTTCGGGAATCTCTGAAGATTATAGGGTAATTATTAATTTTTACTTACTAAAATTTTTAATAATTGTAGTTGCTGGTTTTAAAAACGTTTTGTTTTAATATTAAATGGAGTAACAGATGGAATTTAAGGAAAAAGCTATTGATTTGGGATTAAGGAAAGAAGAACCGGATTTAGATATAAACTTAAGGCCTAAATTTTTTAAAGAATTTATTGGGCAAGAAAATATTAGAAAAAACTTTAAAATATATATAAGTGCTGCCCGAAAAAGGGAAGAACCCATTGATCACATTCTTTTATATGGTCCCCCCGGTTTAGGCAAAACTACCTTAGCTTATATAATATCTAATGAGATGGGAGTCAATATTAAGATGACTTCCGGACCAGTTATTGAAAGAGCAGGAGACTTAGCAGCTATAATTACTAATTTGCAGGAAAATGATGTTTTATTTATTGATGAAATTCATCGGCTAAATCGAGCAGTAGAAGAAATACTATATCCGGCTATGGAAGATTTTGAATTAGACATTCTTATCGGCAAGGGTCCAAGTGCTCGTTCTATACGTATAAGTTTACCAAAATTTACTCTTATAGGGGCCACAACTCGTACAGGGCTAATTACTTCGCCCCTAAGAAGCCGCTTCGGAGTTATAACTCGCGTTGGTTATTATCAGGAAAACGAACTTGAACAGATAGTAATAAGGTCTTCTAAAATATTAAAAATTATAATAACCGAAGAGGCAGCAAAAAAGATTTCTTTAAGGGCAAGAGGTACTCCCCGTATTGCTAATAGGCTCTTAAGAAGACTTCGTGATTATGCTCAAATAAAAGGCGAAGGAATTATTAACCAAGAAATCGCTGATTATGGTTTGGAAATGATGGAAATTGATAATTTTGGTTTGTGCAGCATAGACAAGAAATTATTACTTACTATAATAGAAAAATATTCTGGTGGCCCGGTGGGTTTGCAAACATTAGCTGCCTCCATCAGTGAAGATACGGACACTATTTGTGATGTTTATGAACCGTATCTTTTACAAAAAGGTTTTCTTCATCGGACTTCCAAAGGAAGAGTAGCGACAGATTTAACTTATGAATATTTTGGTAAAAAAAGAAGTGCTCAGAGGAAATTATTATAGGAAAATAGCGAATAGTATAATTAGCGTAGAGCGTACAGCGGATAGCGTATAGCATCACAGCGTTGCCGTGATGAGGAAAGAAAAAGAAAAGAAAATACAAAGGACATAATATAAAAAGTATCTCGGCTGTTATACTGCTACATGCTGTAGCATGAAAAAAATACGAAAGAAAAATTAAAAAGAGGAGATAAACTAATTGAGAAAAATAAATAGAGGAAAGATAAAGAAATTTTTTTTATTTTTGGGAATATGTATTTTTTCGCTGCTCATATCTACTAATAATATCTTATCAGCAGAAAAACAACCAATACTTCGAGTGGGCATATTCTTAAATCAAACTGAGATCAATATAGGCGGAGATGGTGCTTTTAAGATTTACAATTTAAAATCAAACAATCTTGTAAGCGAAGAAGTCAATAAAATAATTAGAATATTACCGCATGATAAGGGAATAGAGATTTTGGGGAAAGGTGTTTATTCTGGTACTACTAAAATTGTTCCGGTAGGAAACACTAAAATTATAGTTGAGTTTAATGGACAAAAGTATCGCTATCGAGGAAGTATAGAGATAGATTTTGATAAAGAGCATAGAAAATTGAATGTTATCAATATCATTGGTATTGAGGAATATCTTTATGGAGTTCTAAAGAAAGAAATTTCTCCACGCTGGCCGGCAGAAGCCTTAAAGGCTCAAGCGATTGCAGCCAGAACCTTCGCTATTTTTAATATGAATAAATATATTGATAAAGGTTACAATATTTGTGCTTCTACCAATAGTCAAGCTTACGGAGGAGTGAATCACGAAGACCCCTTAACTAATAAAGCTGTTGATGAAACTCGAGGAGTGATTATTACTTATAAAGGTAAACCTATTAATGCGGTTTATCATTCCGATAGTGGAGGATATACTGAGGATAGTGAGAATGTTTGGGGGAGTTTTTTACCATATTTAAGAAGCGTAGAATCAAAATTTGAAGAAAAAGCTTCTCCCCCGCATCACACCTGGTCTTACTCTATAAGCGAAAAGGATTTGACAGAAAAACTACAAAAACAAGGTTATGAGGTAAATTCAGTTGTTTCAATAGATCCAGTTAAAAAAAGTAAAACCGGCAGAACAAGCGAGGTAGTTTTTATTGCTGACAACAATAAAGTTATTAATATGAAAACTAATGATTTTAGAATCTTAGTAGGGGCAGATTTGATCAGGAGTACACTTTTTAATATCGAAACAATCGGGGAAGAATCAAATCTAACGGAAGATACAGAAGATAAAAAGGAAATTGAGGACAAGGAAGTGCGAATAGAGTCCATAAAGGAAATTTTAGAACAAAAAAAAGATTGGACCATTAAAGAATTGCTCGAATTGATGAAGAAAAATAAACAAGAAAGGGAAAAAGGAAAAGAAGAAATGGTACCTAAAGTAGAAATAGCAAAATTAAAAACTCCTTTAACCTTTCTGTTTTCTGGTTCGGGAAATGGTCATGGGGTTGGAATGTCGCAATGGGGCGCATACGGTATGGCTCTTCAAGGATCCAGATATCAAGATATTCTAAAATATTACTATCAGGGAATAAATATCACAAAAAAATATTAAAAAATAAACAGATGAGCGGAAAATGAAATTAGAAGAATTTGATTATTATCTTCCTTCGGGCTTTATTGCCCAAAAGCCAATTAAGCCAAGAGATCGTAGTCGTTTGATGGTTTTAAATCGGCCCAGAAAAAAAATTCAACACAAAATTTTTAAAGACATTAAGGATTATCTTAAAAAAAGCGATCTTTTAGTTGTAAATAATACTAAGGTTTTGCCGGCAAGATTATATGGCTTTAAAGAAAGAACTAAAGGAAGAGTAGAAGTTTTACTTATTAAATCTATAAAGAATAAATATTGGGAAGCATTACTAAGACCAGGAAAAATTGTTCATTCAGGTAGTAAAATAATTTTTGGACCTGAATTAGAGGGGATAGTAGAAGGTAAAAATAAAGAGAAGGGTAGTTACTTTATCCAATTTAATTTTAAGGGTAATTTTAAAGAAATATTAAAAAAAATAGGACAAATGCCTACCCCGCCTTATATTAAAGAGGAATTAAAGGCAGGAAATGATTATCAAACGGTTTATGCTACTCAAGATGGCTCAATCGCTGCTCCTACTGCCGGGCTTCATTTTACCAAATCTTTATTAGAGG
>DAOUTX010000062.1 GCA_030668465.1 Atribacterota bacterium
CTGCGTCTGAAATATTTACACAGATTTTTTTGCTAAACTCATCTAAAATCCTCAAAAATTTCATGATGAATCTGCAAATTTACATTCAAATTCTACTATTTTCTTCACCTCCTTTATTATTTTCTATTTTACTAAATTTCTCTCCCTTGTGGTTTTCAACCCAGGCCATTGCCTCTGTAAAATGTTCTTCCAGTCTTTTTTGGGCTAAACGGGAATCTCTCTTTTCGATTGCCTCGAGCAGTAATTTATGCTGACGTATAAATAAATTTCTATCTTTGGTTTTGTATCTGTGAAGTAGAACAAGATTTCTTTGAATGCTGGAAAAGATTTTAATTAAATTAATGAGCAAAGAATTATCAGAATTTTTATAGAGGGCGCAATGAAATTGAGAATGGATTTCCACTGATTCTTTTTCTTCAAGATTATTAAGTACCTGAAATTCAAGCTTTTTTAGTATTTCTTTGAACTCAGCAATATTTTCTTTGGTAAATTTATTTATATCTTTGGCGATAAACCAGGATTCCAAACAAAACCTGACTTCCAAAACTTCTTGAAAATTTTTTATATCCATTTCTAAATTATAAGGGAGACTCTTAAAAATAGTCTCAAAATTAAATTCTCTTATAAAACGTCCTACCCCCGGCCTTACCTCAATTATACCTAAAGTTTCCAGTTTTTTAAGGGCTTCTCTAATTGCTGTTCGGCTTATTCCCAACTTTTCGGCCAGGTCATATTCTGTGGGAAAGGGATCACCGCTTTTCATTTCGTTTTCAATAATATACAATTTGAGTTGTTCCTGGATTAATCCTTGTAAATCCTGAGTTTTCAGATTTTTCAATTCCATTTATTTCCACCTTTTGTTTTAATTCTAAAGATGGTGTACGATGTATGACATCCTAATCATAACAAAAAAAATATTCTCTGTCAAAAATATTTTCTTTTTTCGATGAGTTTATTCTTATTTAAAGATTAATTGGGTATTAACATACAAAATTATCGATTATTTTTTCCATAATTTCGCTTTCCTATCGATTTCTTTGATAAAATCACTTTTGCCATTTGTATAATTTTCCACATCGTATGTATATTTATTTACTAATTTTTCTTTTAATTTTGAATATTCCCGGGTTTTATCCGGGTGAGCAATCAAATATTCTTCAATTATATAATCCTCTTGGCAAAATCAGTGAAATTTATTCTTAAGATATTTGTCGGTAAATAGGGCTATGGTTCTTCGTCATAAATATATCATATAACAACTCCTCTTTCTTTATTTTACATAAAATAGGTTATTCATAAAGGCTTAATGCAAATCAACATAGGATAAGATTCTCCTTCTGTAAAGGTAGAATGTGTAAATTTCACCTGCTTTACTTCAAATCCTGTTGCCTTTAAAAATCCGAGCCAGGTTTCCAGTTTGAAAATACCACAAAGATGACAATCGCTATGAACTTCAAGCTTACCCCCAACACGGACCAAATAGATAAATGTTGTTTCATAGCTTGTATCGGCAGGGTCAGGGTCATAGTAGCTCTCGATAAATGTAATCTCCACATCACCTTGAGAATGAGTTGAGTGGGTAGTATTGTTTTGCTTAAATTGTCCTGCAATTTGTTCCACAAATGTTAAGAAGACACCTCCCTGTTTTAAATGCTCGTATGCAGTAATAAATGTTCTTTGAAGATCCTCTTCGGTCTTAATATAATTAATGGAATCAAGGGCTATGACTGTATCGAATTTTTCTTCCAGCCGGATGATTCGCATATCACCATACTGATAGTTCACTTCCGGGTTGAGCTTTTTAGCGAGCCTGAGCATATCTTCACTAATATCAACAGATGTTACCTTAAAATGTTTTTTGAAAGTATAATCATTGTGACCCCCACCACAACCGAGATGGAGCGATGTTTTTACCTCAATTTTTGAATGTTCTTTAATTAACTTACTAAATAACTCTGTTTCTTCTTTGTAATCTTCTACGGGGCTAATTATCGGCCATGCCCAGGCAAGGTCACTGTATAATCGCCGTTCATCTTTTCCAGATGAAGTTTTCATTTTACATTCCCCTTGCCTAATAATAAATACATCTTAAAAAGTTTACCAAAGGTGCCAGGCACCTTTGGTAAACTTTTCTATGTTAATCTATACTTCTACAAAATTTTGAAAAATCCTCTTTTTGTAAAAAATAAATATTTTTGGTCAAATATAATTATTTAAAGAATATCAGATATTTTTTAAAAGTTTAAAAATTTATTAATAAGGAAAATCGCTTACCTTATAATTCTTAAATAGCTAAATTTTAGTTTGGGGAAAAATTGTAAATAGCTTTTTATATCTTGCGAATTTTAGGAATATGTGGAATAAAATAAAAAAATTTCAAAATAATTTTTAAAATATCCTTGACAAAAAAATATTTTGGTGTATTATGTATATAGTACACTAATACATTTAAAGGAAAATTAATTATGGAGTTTAATAACAATATTCCAATCTACCTACAAATAATCGATAATATTAAACAGGATATTGTTGTAGGCAAGTTAAAAGCAGGCCAGAAAATGCCTTCGGTAAGGGAATTGGCGGGAATATTAAAAGTCAATCCTAATACCATACAAAGAGTGTATCAAGAATTAGATAGAGAAAAAATTACTTTTACCAAAAGAGGAATGGGAACTTATGTAACTGAAGAGGAAAAAACCATAAGTTCATTAAAAGAAGAAATCTCCAAAAAAATAATTCTTGATTTTGTAGAAGGTATGAATAAATTAGGTTTTTCCAATAAGGAATTGATTAGTACTCTCAAGGAGTACTTATAAAAGGAGGAGGAAATATGGAACAGATACTAAAATCCAGTCAACTTAGCAAATATTTTTATCAAAAAAAAGCTCTCGATAAAGTTGACATAAATATAGAAGAAGGAAAAATTTATGGAATATTGGGACCAAATGGTGGTGGAAAAAGTACTTTTCTAAAGATTGCAGCAGGGTTACTCAAGCCAAGTCAGGGAGAAATAACCATAGATAATAAAAAGCCCGGAGTATATACAAAATCTATTGTCTCTTATCTTCCGGAAACTAATTACCTCTATAAATGGATGAAGATAAAGGATACTTTGAATTTTTTTAATGACCTATACGCCGATTTTGATGTCGAAAGAGCCAGAGAAAGTTTAAAATTTATGGAATTGGAAGAAGAGGAAAAAGTGACCAGTCTTTCCAAAGGGATGATGGGAAGATTAAAATTAACCCTGGCATTATCCAGAAAATCTAAAGTTTACTTGTTGGATGAACCTTTAAATGGCATAGATCCAATTTCTCGGGAAAAGATAATCACTTCTATTCTCGATTCTTATAGTGAAAGAACTTCAATACTTATTTGCTCACATCTAATTTACTATATTGAAAAATTATTAGATTATGTATTTTTCTTATCCGAAGGTAGAATAATTTTATCCGGAGACGCAGAAGAATTGAGGAATAAAAGAGGAATGTCTATTGATAAATTATTTCAGGAGGTTTTTTAATCATGATAACTTTACTAAAATATGAAATCTATCGCCGCTGGAGATGGTTAGTGCTTAGATATGCGGCTTTGATTATAATAGGGGCTATACTATTAAACCGAGTTTCCTCTCCTACCTATCAATATGAATTTATAGGAGAATCTATAGGGAAATTTGCCTTGACCAGTTTGATTATCTTCATAATTATTATTGTTGAAGGAATAAATATGCTGAAAGAAGACCTATTTGAAGAGTCTGGATACCTAACTTTTACTATACCCAAAAAAGGAAGAACTATCCTGGCTTCTAAATTAGCATTACTATTATTACAATTAATTCTTTGGACAGTTATTACTATTGGATTTGGGTCAATATTTTTTTCAAAATTACCTTATCCTGAAATTATTCAAATAAAGACTCAAATTAATTTTTACTTTTTTCCGACAGTTTTATTTATATTAACTGCTTTTTTTAATTTTGTTTTAATGATACATTTTAGCCTTACCTTAACTAAAACTTTACTGGTAAACAAAAGGTATTCAGGTATATTGTCAATAGGTATCTTTTTCTTTCTGGTTTATTTAATTGAAAAGCTATATTATGGTCCATTTTTAAATCAGATAAAACATATTTCAATAGAAATTGGAAGTAGGTCAAATATTGATTTACTCTCCGGAGGTTATACAGCTGTATTTTTAAATATAATTCTTACAGCCATATTCTTTACCGCAACAGCTTACTTGCTGGAAAAAAAGATAAACATTTAAAAAAAATTAGTATAGGGGGATGTAGTGGTATCATATCCTCCTATTTCTTTTTCTTTAATTTAACAGCGGTACCGAACACGAACATCTCTGCAGCTGCTTGCATGATTGATGAGGTAGTAAAACGAATACATACTATCCCATCTGCACCTATCTTTTCTGCTACGGCAATCATCCTGTCGATAGACTGCTCCCGGGATTCTGCCAGTAATTTGGTATATTCTCCGATCTCTCCCCCTACTATATTGCGGAAACCAGCTAATATATCTTTCCCGGCATGTCGTGCACGAACAGTATTTCCTTTCACAATTCCTAAAGTTTCTATAATTTCGTATTTGGAAAAATTATCTTGAGTAGTTAATAACATTTTTTAATTTCCTCCTTATTTCTTAACATCTCTTGAATATTTATCATCTTTTTTGCTTGCCAATCTATCTGTTAAAGCTTTAATAAATAAGAGACCCAAACCAACTATGGTTACAAGACCGATTATGCCCAGCCAAATGTTCTCAAACATACCGACTATCCAGGCAATAATCCAGATTATAGCGACCATAATTAAAATAATATATCCCGTCTTTTCCATTTTCCTTTAACTCCTTTCTATCTTTATCTTATAATAGAGCTATCCCCAAAAAGCTAAAAAATATTTAAAAGCAGAGTATATATAAAGTGTATCGTAAATAATTTTATAATAATTTTGGATTTGTTGGTTATAATTGGGCTGTAGGGGCACAATGAATTGTGCCCTCACCATATTTTACCTAGTTTTTTCTGCGGGCACGATACATCGTGCCCCTACATTACTATTTTATTTACTTTTTGGATTGTAATCATAATAGTTACAATTTTGTTATTCACTTTTTTACTTCAACATTAAAGTAGTATTCGTTAAAAGATTTTATTCTTTGGTTTATTATAAATTTTATCATATTTATCTATTAATTATAAGATAAACGAGTTTTTTCATCTGCTGATGTTGGTTTAATAATTTCTTCCCATTTTGGAGAATTCCATGTCCCCAACATCTTATGCATATCATAATATTTCTGAGGTATCGGATGTGTTCCAATAATTACTTCTATTCCGTACCTTGCCTTAATAAAATTACAAAAATGGGTTATGCGGGTACAGGGAGGGTATCCGACAACCAACCCGGTAGCCAGATGAATAACTTGTGCTCCGTTCTTGATCATTTCCTCGGGAGCGTATTCAATATTTCCGCCAGGGCAGCCGTCACAAGTAGTATATCCAACTAATTCCAGTTCATCATCCTTACTATAGATACTAAATGCTCCTTCCCTATTACGGAGAGCTCTAAGGCATTTACCTCCCGCACAGGTATGATAACGGTCACAGATAATAATTCCAATTTTAATTTTATCTTTCATTGCTATACTATTCCTCCTGTTAAATTAAATTGAGAAAGCTACCACCACCTAAGGCGGTAGCTTTTAAAGAAAACAATTATTTTTTCTGCCCCACAGTTTTAATCGATACAGAGAATCGCCCCCGGTATCAATCAATCATAATGTTTCTACTTTTAGTAAATTGGTGGTACCGGGAATTTTAAAGGGAATTCCCGCGGTAATTACAATCTTATCTCCTGGGTTGGTCAATCCGGTTTTTAAGGCAATCTTCTTTGATTTTTTAATCATATCGTCGGTATTTTCCAATTCATCAGATTTAAAAGGGTAAACTCCCCAGCTAAGTGCAAGTTTTCTAACTGTGGAATCTTGGGTACTGGCTGCGATAATAGGAACAGGGGGTCGATATCGGGATACCATGCGGGCGGTGCTCCCGGAAAGAGTAAAGGTAATAATAGCTTTTGCTTTTAAATCCAGGGCTACCTGGCAGGTGGCGCGACTTATCGCATCCGGGTTGGTGGGTTTAACCGAAAGTGACCTCTCGCTCAATATTTTTTTATAATCTATAGCTTTTTCAACTCTTAAGGCTATCTTATTCATTGTTTCCGCTGCCTCTATAGGATAATTGCCGACTGCTGTCTCCTCAGATAACATAATCGCATCAGTCCCATCCAGGATCGCATTGGCCACATCGGTTACTTCTGCCCTGGTAGGACGAGGATTGCTCACCATCGACATTAACATCTGGGTTGCGGTAATTACCGGCTTCCCTATAAGATTACATCTTTTAATAATGTTCTTCTGAACCAGAGGCACA
>DAOUTX010000114.1 GCA_030668465.1 Atribacterota bacterium
ATCATATAGATCTTTTTCCTTCCGGTCCATCACCTATTTATTTAACTATATTTTCCTCTATGTTTATGCATGGTAGCATTGTTCACTTATTCGGAAATATGTTGTTTTTATGGATATTTGGAAATAATATAGAAGATTATTTAGGTAAAAAAAATTTTGTAATCTTTTATCTTTTTTGTGGAATAGCTGCTGCTCTCACACAGATATTTTTTAATCCTGATTCTAAGGTACCAATGGTTGGAGCAAGTGGGGCAATAGCTGGAGTATTAGGTGCGTATTTATTGCTATATCCCCGAGCCAAAGTAACTACGGTGATTATCTTTGGTTTTTTTATAAGATTGATTAAAATTCCAGCAGTGGTAGTCCTGAGTTTTTGGATAATATACCAATTTTTATATGGGATATCTTCTTTAGCGGTTAATACAGGCGAAGGTGGAGTAGCCTGGTTCGCTCATATTGGGGGTTTTATTTGTGGAGTTATAATAATTAAACTATTTAAAACGTTTGTAAAATAGTATCGCGTATCGAGTATTGAGTATCAAGTTGAATTTGAGTATAATTTTTAGCATATAATACAAGAATTCCATACAATATATAAATATTATTTAGATTAAGCTAAAAACCATAATGTAAAATTCAAAACACTTTCATACAGATTATTTCTTTTAAAGTAGGAGTCGGATTCATCTGACCTGAGTTTTTTCTTGATTTCTCTGGTGGACACGATGCATCGTGTCCCTACAAATTACTCATTACGGGCAGACACAAGGTCTATCCCTGCATATTATACATTATTATTTTCTTAACTCGATACTCGATGCAATATACTCGATACTGTATGTAAAGATTGATAAATTTAATTAAGTAAGCTATAATTTTAAAAATATTGGAAAAATTAGCATGATAAAAAGGAAGTGATAAGATATGATAGGTACTGTTACTTTAAACCCTGCAATAGATGTGATTTTAGAGGTTAGCAATTTAAAAATAAATCATTACAATAAAGTTTTAAATGCCCATACCACTTCTGGTGGAAAAGGGATAAATGTATCCAAAGCGGTTAGGGGATGTGGTAAAGAAACTATCGCTATAGGTTTTTTAGGAGGCGGTAGGGGGAGAATGATAGAAGAAGAACTAAGGGGTTTAGGCATAACTACTAATTTTTGGCATATTGAAGAGAAGACTAGAAGCAATACGATTGTTTCAGATAAAGAGACGGGGCAGCATACCTTATTAAGCGAAACAGGACCTAAAATTACAGAATATGATTTGGAGATGTTAAAATCAATCTTTTATCGAGTTATGTCTCAATGTAGTGTAGTTACACTTTCCGGAAGTTTGCCTCGAGGAGTTCCTGTAAATATATATGGTGATTTAATTTCTATTGCCAAGGAAAGAGAGGTAAAAACTATATTAAATACTTCCGGAGAGCAATTTATAAAAGGTTTAGAGAAAAAGCCTTTTTTGGCTAAGCCTGACCTTCGAGAAAGTAATCGAGTTTTTGGAATTAAAATTGATAAGGAAAAAGATGCCATTAAAGCAGCAAAAGAAGTTGTACAAAGAGGGGCTGAAATAGGTGTAGTTTCTTTGCAAAATGAAAAAGATGTAATTGCCACCCGAGATGAAATATGGTTTGCAGAGACTACCTATCATAAAATCGTAAATATAATCGGAGCAGGCGATGCTTTAGTTGCGGGATTAGCCATTGCTCTATCTGAAGAAGGGAAAAACCTTAAAGAAGCAATAAAATTTTCTATGGCTTGCGCTTTAGCCAGCGCCCTAAGAGAAGAAGAGGAATTTAGTTCAATGGAAGAAGTAGAGAAATGTCTTCAATGTGTGAATGTTAAAAGACTATAAAGATAAATATCGAGAGGAGATACTATCAATTGAAAATAAAGGATATTATGATTCGGGATGTTACCAGTGCTTTGGCCACATGTAAATTGGTAGATTTAATAGGTATATTATCCAGACACAAAATTACCGGACTTCCAGTGGTCAACAATAATCAAGAAGTTGTTGGATTTATATCTCTACACGACATAATTAGAGCTACTCTACCGAACTATTTAGGAATTATAAATAGTGATTCCGTTCTTTCTGAATTTATACAATTGTCTAAAAGTTTAAAAGAATATTCTCAACGTCCAATAGAAGAATTTATGAGAAAAAATATTGTTACTATCGATGAAGATGATAACGAAGTTTTGGCGTCAGATCTACTTATTAGAAATAAAATTCAAAGACTTCCTGTCTTGCGAGATGGGAAGTTAGTGGGAATAGTAACTCTAACTGATATTTGCCGAGTTCTTATGGAGAAGAATGAAAATAATAAAAATTAAAGATGATAAGATAGACTAAAAAGTATTTTTATTTAGCCTAAATAATAATCTAAAAAGGATTAAAGAAATATATAATGAAAAAAGGGTTATTTATAACTTTTGAAGGGCTTGAAGGTTGCGGGAAAACTACCCAGGCGAAGATGCTTTTTGATTTTTTAATTAAACAAGAAATACCTTCTATTTACACTAAAGAGCCGGGAGGAACAAAGATTGGAGATAAAATACGTAAAATTCTTCTTGACCAAAAAAATGATGGCATGGATTATAAAACCGAAATGCTATTGTTTTTAGCTTCTCGGACAGAAAATGTCAGGTTAATAATTTTACCAGCCTTAGAAGAGGGGAAAATAGTTATATCTGATCGCTTTTATGATTCTACTACTGCTTATCAAGGGTATGGAAGAGGTATAGGTTTAAAGATTATCAAGCATCTAAATAACTTGGTTGTGGGGAAAGCCATTCCTGATTTAACCTTTATCTTAGATATTGACCCATACGAAGGTTTAAGGAGATCAGCTTCTTTCGGTAATTCGCGTGAAATGCGATTTGAAGAAGAATTTTTAAATAAAAAAATTATCGGAGGGAAATTATTTTTAGAAAGAGTTAGACACGGCTATTACCAATTATCTCATGAAGAAACAGGAAGAATTAAAATGATTGATGCTAATAGGCATAAAGAAGATATATTTGAAGAAATAATTAAAATTGTAAAAAGAAAAATAAAAAACAGCGTAGAGCGTATAGTTAAGAAAGAAGAAGACAGATGACAGAAGCCAAATTAGTATATAGTGTATTGTAAGAAATTTAAGCTCTAGTAATCAAAATTTAGAACAAAATAAGTCTAAACTAAAAAGTAAAAAATAGTGGAATCTTTGCGTAATACTCAATACTCGAAAAACGATACTATATTACTTTACTATATGCTAAACGCTGTACGCTATACGCTAGAGAGGGAGCAATTTATGTCTTTTAAAGATATAGTTGGCCAAGAAAGAGCAATAAAAATACTGAAAAAATCTCTAAAAGAGAATAAGATCTCCTCGTCTTATATTTTTGTCGGGAGCGAAGGGACTGGGAAAAAGCTTACGGCTATAGAATTTACCAAGACGGTAAATTGTTTGAACCCTAATAAAAGTTCAGAAGCTTGTGGAGACTGTCAATCGTGTAATGAGATTAGTAAGCAATGTAGCCCGGATTTAAAAATAATTGAACCAATCAAGAGTTCGATAAAGATTGAACAAATACGAGAAATGCGAAAAGAGATTGGACTAAAGCCTTTTAAAAATAAAAAAAAGATGTACATAATAGATAAAGCAGAAAAAATGACCCTTGAGGCGTCAAACTGTTTATTAAAAACCATTGAAGAACCACCTTATTACGCAATAATAATTCTGATTTGCTCAAGGATAGATCCAATTTTACCTACTATAGTCTCACGTTGCCAGATAGTAAATTTCGGATTAATATCCTCCTATAAAACAAAAGAGTTTTTATTAAATAAAAATAATAATTTAGAAAAAGAGAAAGCTGAAATTATTTCCAAATTAGCTCAAGGGAGCATCGGAAACGCTTTAAAATTGCTATCAGATAAGGAATATTTTATTAGAAGGGAAGAAGTATTAAACTACTTATCAGCAATATCTCCCGGAAAATATGGTGACGATATTTTTGCAAAAGTTGAAAAGATGGTATCTGAAGTAGATAGAATAGAAGGGATCTTAGAAATGATAAGATTATGGTATCGGGATATCTTAATTATTAAAAATACAGGAAATCAAAAGTATATTGCCAATTGCGATAAATTGGAAATACTTGGTAAGAAATCTCAAATATATTCCCAAAAAATGTTAATTGATATCTTGGATTATTTAGAACAGGTAGAAGAATATTTGATGAAAAATGTAAATAAACGTCTCATTTTAGAAAGATTATATATAAAGATGGTAGGTGTTGAGTATTGCCTAAAGTAACTGGTTTAAAATTTGCCAAAACAAATTATGTCTATTACTTTAAAATTAATAATAAAATTAGATTAAAGAAAGGGGATATTTGTTTAGTAAAAACAGCTATTGGTTTAGATTTGGGTAAAGTAGTGATCCCTTACAAATATATAAAAAATGGTGAAATAGATACCCCGCTTAAAAATGTAATTAGAAAAGCGAATAAAGAGGATTTTAAGAAACTCGAAATAATAAAGCGAG
>DAOUTX010000076.1 GCA_030668465.1 Atribacterota bacterium
AGAATTAAGAATAAATCGGTAACATCGGTTACATACTTTCTTTTCTTATGATAATATAATAAATCTGAAAAAACAAGCGCATGAAGACGATAAAGACAGCCAAGATTATTTTTCAAATATTATTTTTGCGCTTTAAAAAATAAGGAGAAGATTGTCATGAAAAGAAAGATAATTAAAATTAATAAAGAACTATGCAACGGCTGTGGCTTATGTGTTGATGCCTGTCATGAAGGGGCTATTCAAATGGTAGACGGTAAAGCTCAATTGGTGAGTGACCAGTACTGTGATGGTTTAGGAAATTGTCTGCCTGCCTGTCCGACCGGAGCAATCGAAATTATCGAAAGGGAAGCTGACCCCTACGACCAAAAGGCAGTAGACGAGAAGTGCAAGGGTGAACAAAAGCAAGAACAGGAAATACCAGTCTGTGCTTGTGCAGGCGCAACGCCCCGAAACATTGCTCGGGAGAAAACTGTTTCAAAGCCACCACAAGATACTGAAGATATAAATAATTGTTCATGCGGCACCCAACAACAACCCTCTGAACTACAAAATTGGCCGGTTCAGCTTAAATTAATAAATCCCGGGGTAGACTATTTAAACAATGCCGATATTTTAGTAATGGCTGATTGTGTGGCTTATGCCTACGGAAACGCTCATCGGGAATTTATAAAAAACCGTATTACTATCATCGGCTGTCCCAAATTAGACGATAATGAGTATTATACCGAAAAGCTTACCGAAATCTTTAAGAGAAACAGCATCAAGAGTATTACAGTGGTTCGCATGGAGGTCCCTTGTTGTGGCGGCCTATTCCAGGCGGTCAAGACCGCAATGTTAAAATCAGGAACTATTGTTCCCTACAAAGAGGTAGTCATAGGGATAAATGGTGAAATTAAACAGTGAAGCATGACAAGAAAATAGCAAAAATTAAAGGAGGAGCTTAATATGACCGATAAAATGTTTTGTTACCAATGTCAAGAGACAGCAAAAGGGAGCGGATGTACCGTTCGAGGTGTTTGTGGAAAGACAGATGATGTAGCTCGATTACAAGATTTATTAATCTATCTGCTAAAAGGAATTTCATTTTACAGTTCAAAGCTCAGGAAACTGGGAGCAGTTTCCGAGGGAGTAGACAAATTTCTCTTAGACAGCCTATTTTCCACTATTACCAATGCAAATTTTGACCGAAGCGATTTTGTAGTCCGGATTGAAAAAGGATTAAAATTAAAAGGTGAAGCGAAAGAGATGCTGGAAAAAGCCGGAGGAGACAGGGGAAAAAAAGTTCCAGAGGCAGCAATTTGGCAAGCTGACACCGAAGAAGAATTTGAAGAGAAGGCCAGAGAAGTTGGTGTTTTAAGTACTAAAGATGATGATGTCAGGTCTCTGAGAGAGCTTATCATTTATGGAGTAAAGGGGATAGCGGCTTATGCTATCCATGCTCAGAATCTGGGTCATGAAAATGAGAAGATAATCGAATTTATCGAGAAAGCCCTAAGCGCCACCACCGATGATAGCCTTTCTGCTGATGATTTGGTTGGCTTGGTCTTGGAGTGTGGTAAATTTGGAGTAGAGACTATGGCTTTGCTGGATAAAGCAAACACCTCCAGTTATGGGAGCCCTGAGATAACTAAAGTAAATATCGGAGTTAGAAATAATCCGGCAATTCTAATCAGCGGTCATGACTTAAAGGATATGGAAGAACTCTTGAAACAGACCGAAGGGAGCGGAGTTGATGTATATACTCATGGGGAGATGCTCCCTGCCAACTACTATCCGACCTTTAAAAAGTATTCCCATTTTGTAGGTAATTATGGGAACTCCTGGTGGAAACAGAAAGAAGAGATTGAAAGCTTTAATGGACCGGTTCTCTTTACCACTAACTGTATTGTGCCACCTAAAGATTCTTATAAAGACAGGGTTTACACTACCGGTGTTGTGGGATTTCCCGGAGTAAAACATATTCCGGAAGCAGAAGAAGGGAAAGAAAAAGATTTCTCCAAAATTATAACTCATGCTAAAAAATGTAAACCACCGGTAGAGATAGAAAAGGGAGAGATTATCGGAGGATTTGCTCACGATACGGTAATCGGATTGGCTGATAAGGTAGTTGATGCTGTAAAATCCGGGGCTGTTAAGAGATTCTTCGTTATGGCCGGTTGTGATGGCAGGATGAAAAGCCGTGAATATTATACAGAATTTGCCCGGGCTTTACCCAAGGATACCATAATATTAACCGCCGGATGTGCTAAATACAGATATAATAAACTTGATTTAGGTGATATAGGGGGTATCCCCAGAGTTTTAGATGCTGGTCAGTGTAATGATTCTTATTCTCTGGCGGCAATAGCCCTTAAATTAAAGGAAGTATTTGGATTGGATGATATAAACAAACTTCCTATCTCCTACAATATAGCCTGGTATGAGCAAAAAGCGGTAATAGTCTTATTAGCTTTACTCTATCTGGGAATAAAAAATATTCATTTAGGACCAACTTTACCGGCATTCTTATCCCCCAACGTGGTCAAAGTTCTGGTAGAAAAGTTCGAAATCGCCGGAATAACTGATGTGAAGAATGACCTTAAAATATTCTTAGGAGAATAATTAAAAAATAGAAAATAAATAATATCAAGGAAAAGAATGAAAGGGCTACTTTTTTACCTATAAAAAGTAGCCCTTTTCCCCCACATTCCTTATTAAATAACCTTCATTATATCCAAATTATTATATATTTATCCTAAAAATCTTTCTAAAAACATTGACAAAAAACGAATTATCGTATATACTTGCTTTTAATAATAGGTCATAATAGCAGTTAATAAATAAATTATCTATTTATGGAGTATGGGAAACTTTATTTTTTATAGATGAAGAATTATTTAAGGAAGGTAACATGATTTATTCAAAAATAATTAGCACAGGTGCTTATGTCCCCCGGAGAATTGTAAAAAATGATGAGCTTTCGAAAATGGTTGAGACTAATGACGAGTGGATTACCTCTCGAACAGGTATAAAACAAAGAAGAATCTCTTCCGGAGAAAAGACATATCAGATGGCAGCAAAAGCGGCAAAAAAAGCAATTGAAAATGCTGGCATAGAAAAAGAAGAGATCGATATGATTATATTAGCGACAATAAGCCCCGATTTTTTTATGCCTTCAACTGCCAATCTTGTTCAGGCAGAATTAGGATTAGTTGATATTCCCAGCTTTGATGTAACAGCAGGTTGTACTGGTTTTGTTTATGGATTACAGATAGCTGATCAATTTATTAAATCAAAACAGAGCAAGACAATTCTAGTTATAGGAGTAGAAGTTTTATCAAAGGTCGTTGATTGGTCTGATCGGAATACTTGCATACTTTTTGGAGATGGAGCCGGAGCAGTAATTTTAAAGAGTTCTAACCAAGAGGGCATTATTTGTACTTATACTGGTTCTCAAGGAGATTTGCGGGAATTTCTTACCCTTCCGGCAGTTCCCTTAAAAAATCCTTTCTTGCCTATTCCAAATAATAATGGAAGACCCAGCAATATATCTATGAACGGAAAAGAAGTATTTCAATTTGCTACTAGAATAATGATAAAAAGTATTTCCCAGGTTCTAAAGAAATCTAATCTTTCTATAGACGATATTGATTATATTATTCCTCATCAATCTAATATTCGCATTATTGATTATGCGTCTCGGAAATTAAAGGTTGAAAGAAAAAAATTCATTACTAATTTAGACCGTTTTGGAAATACTTCTTCTGCCAGTGTCCCGCTTGCCTTGGATGAAGCACATAAGAAAAAAATGTTTTGCCCGGGGAATCGGCTGATAATGGTAGCTTTTGGTGGTGGATTAACCTGGGGTTCCGCTCTATTAAACTGGACAATTTAAGGAGATGAATTAATGTTTAAGTCTATTATATGTAAACTTTTAGGAATAAAATACCCGCTTATTCAGGGAGGAATGGCCTGGATAGCCGATGCGGAACTTGCTTCAGCGGTATCTAATGCCGGGGCTCTTGGAGTTATTGCGGCCGGTTATGCTCCGGGTGAATGGGTTAGAGAGGAAATTCGAAAAACAAAGAGGCTAACTGAAAAACCCTTTGGACTTAACATTATGCTCTTAAATCCCAATGCCGATGAAATTGCCAGTATAGCTGTTCAAGAAAAAGTTAAAGTAGTAATTACCGGAGCAGGTAATCCCGGTAAATATATTGAAATGTGGAAAAAAAATAATATTTTAGTATTTCCGGTAATTCCCTCGGTTGCTCTGGCCGTGCGAATGGAGAGAGCTGGGGCAGATGCAGTGATTGCAGAAGGTGGTGAAGCCGGAGGGCATGTGGGAGAGATAACTACGATGTCCCTTATTCCTCAGATAGCAGATGCGATAAAAATTCCTGTTCTGGCTGCCGGAGGAATTGCTGATGGCCGCGGTTTGGCAGCTGCCTGGATGTTAGGAGCCTCAGGATTTCAAATAGGTACGAGATTTCTGGTGGCTTATGAATGCAATGTTCATAAGAATTATAAACAAAAGATACTTAATGCTAAAGACACCAGCACAATAGTTACCGGAAGGCCGACCGGTCACCCGGTCAGGATAATAAAAAATAGGCTGGCAAGGGATTTCCAGCAGATGGATAAAAGAAATGCTTCTTTAGAAGAATTTGAAGAATTAGGGAAAAATTCGCTTTATCGAGCAGTTCGAGAAGGTGATATGGATTATGGTTCGATAATGGCCGGGCAGTCAGCCGGTCTGGTGAAAAAAGAGCAAACCTGCAAGGAAATAATTGAAGAAATATTTTTAGATGCGAAGAAAATAATTGTAAAAAAAGGTAAATTAATTTAGTATATATTTTATCGACATTAAGGAGAATGTTGCTGGGAAGGAATGCATGTTGGCAATCATAAGATCGTACACCCAGCAAATTACAACTGTCCCGACCAGATTATTAATATTGATGATGGCGGAAGGGCAATGTGAGGAGGACAAAGGAATTGAAAAATAGAGTTGTTATAACCGGTATGGGGGCGATTACTCCCTTAGGAAATAATGTAGAAACTTTTTGGAAAAATATAAAAAAGGGCAAATGCGGTATTGATTTTATTAAATCATTTGATACCTCCGAATTTAAGGTAAAAATAGCTGCCGAAGTTAAAGATTTTAATCCCATTGATATTTTGGATTTTAAGGAATTAAAAAGGATGGATAGATTTTCTCAGATGGGTATAGCAGCTGCAATTGAGGCGGTAAACGATGCGGGATTAAATGGTATTGAGAATAATTCCCGGGAAAAATGGGGAGTTATTTTAGGTACTGGAATAGGAGGCTTTATAACCATTGAAAGAGAAAAAAGAAAAATTATCGAAAAAGGACCGGGACGCGTATCTCCTTTTTTTATCCCTATGGCTCTTTGCAATATTGCTTCAGCAAATATTGCTATTAAATTTGGAATAAAAGGGATATGTGATACTGTAATAACTGCCTGTGCTTCCGGTACATCATCAATTGGAAATGCTTATCGCATTTTACAACAGAATCAGGCGGATCTAATTATCGCCGGTGGTTCTGAGGCAGCAATAACTCCATTGGCATTAGCCGGATTTACTTCGATGGGAGCACTGTGTACTCACAACAATCCAAAACAAGCTTCCATTCCTTTTGATAGACGGAGAACAGGGTTTGTAATGGGCGAGGGAGCTGTTATAATGATTTTAGAAACATTGGAACATGCTCAAAAAAGAGGGGCAAACATCTATGCCGAAGTAGTAGGATATGGAGCTACCTGCGACGCCTATCATGTAACTGCTCCTGCACCGGGAGGGGAAGGTGGAGCAAGAGCAATAAAAATG
>DAOUTX010000233.1 GCA_030668465.1 Atribacterota bacterium
AAAACTGGCGGAGAGGGCGGGATTCGAACCCGCGAGACAGCTTATGGCCGCCCAATCGCTCTCCAAGCGAACCCGTTATGACCACTTCGGTACCTCTCCTTTATCATTATCTGCATAATAAATAATAACCTTAATAGCCGTTAGTGTCAAAAATATTTTTCTGTTAAATCTTTCTCGCTACACCACTATATTTTACTTAACTTCTATCAATTCAAAAATATTGATGTTTGGCGGAGAGGGCGGGATTCGAACCCGCGAGACAGGGATTACCCGTCTACTCGATTTCGAGTCGAGCGCTTTCAGCCGGGCTCAGCCACCTCTCCTTCTTAACTACTTAGTTAGCTGGTTACTTAGTTACCTGGTTAACTAGTTGAGGAATGAGAATATTGAAAAATTAATACTAAACTAATTAACCAACTAACCATTTAAATAAATCTACTTGCTATACGCTAACATATGAGATACGATTCACAAAATACGAGATACTATCTTATTTTGGCTCCTGAATTCTGTCTTCTGACTTCTGATGTTTATCTTTTATTTTCTTAACCAAGTAACCAAGTAACTAACTAACGCTTGAAATCAGCGTCTTTCTTGAAAGAATTTTTGTAAAATCAAATTACATTCCTTTTTTAATACTCCGCTTACTACTTCTATTTGATGATTAAACCTCTTATCTTGTACGATATTTATGATGCTACCTACTGCTCCGGCTTTAGGATCAGGAGTCCCAAATATTAATCTATTAATTCTAGACTGAAGCATGGCATAAGCACACATCGGACAAGGCTCTAAGGTAACATAAAGGTCAATATCTTCTAAATGCCAACTTCCTAAGTATTTAGCAGCTTGTTGGATTGCTAATATTTCTGCATGAGCAGTAGGATCATGTAACTCTTCTTTCTGATTATGAGCTCGGCCTATTATTTTGTTTTGATATACAGCCACCGCTCCTACCGGTACTTCCTGATGGGAATAAGCGATTTCTGCCTCTTTCAGGGCTTCTTGCATCAAGTCAATATCTTTATCATTATTTTTTGGCATATTTTTAATGAAGACTTTCCGGAAGTATTGATATTGGCGCGCCCGGAGGGATTCGAACCCCCAGTCTACTGATCCGTAGTCAGTTGCTTTGTCCAGTTGAGCCACGGGCGCACTTTTAAAACAAAAGTTCCCTATTGATTTTATTATAATTTAAATTCTTAGTCAAATTTATTATAGCAGGAAACAGGGGAGGGTTCTCTGTGTTAATATAGCTTGGGAATGTAAAATCATTGTTAACGCCGAGAATTGTCCCCTGTTTCTTAATTAATTGAAATATTAGTTTAATTTTGTTATATTTAGAAAGCAGGTTTTTTAATTTTATTAAAGAAAGATAAATTAAAAAGGAATTATATTTCGAATGATAAAAAATCCTGAAGATTTGAAAAATAAAAGAATTACCATAATGGGATTAGGATTAAATCAAGGTGGCCTGGGAGTTGCTCGATTTTTAGCAAAAGCGGGTGCTAAAATTTTAGTTACAGATTTAAAGACTGAAGAAGGACTTGGACCTTCTTTGAAAAAATTAAAAGGTTTTGATATTAAATATATCCTGGGCCGACATAGGGAAGAGGATTTTATCAATACAGATATGGTAATTCAAAACCCGGCTGTCCCTCATAATTCAAAGTATCTAAAAATTGCCCGAAAACATAAAATTCCCATTAAAACCGATTTAGGTCTTTTCTTTCAGTTTTGCCCCTCTAAAAATATAATTGCTGTTGCCGGAACTAAAGGTAAAAGTACTGTATCTCAA
>DAOUTX010000014.1 GCA_030668465.1 Atribacterota bacterium
ATTTATAAGAGGTGAATTGGGAAAAGATTTAAAGCTAAGATATGTGCCAAATATAAAATTCAAAATCGATGAAGACTTGGAACGTCAATACAAATTATTAAAAATTGTTACTGAAGCTCGTGATCAACAAGTAAATTTGAAGAAAGATAAAAATAATGAGTAATTTTGATGAAATTATCAAAGTATTGCAGGAAAATAATAATTTTTTAATTACTTCCCATATAAATTTAGATGGAGATGGGATTGGTTCCGAACTTGCCCTTTATTTCATTTTAAAAAAACTAAATAAGAAAGCCATCATTTTAAATCAGGATAGATTACCAAAGATATATGATTTTTTACCCGATAGTGGTAAAGTACATTACTTGGAAGATAATTCCGTTAACCCAAAAAAAATAGATGTGGTTATAGCTCTTGATTGCAGTAATATTAAAAGAATTGGGAAGACCTACGAAATATTTAAAGACATAAAAACTATCATTAATATAGACCACCATAAAAGCAATGAAAATTACGGGAGTATAAATTATGTAGATTACTCAACTTCTTCAGTTGGAGAAATTATTTATGAATTGATTAAATCTATAGATATTGATTTATTAGATGAAAAAATTTCTACTTGTTTATTTACAGCAATAATGACTGACACCGGGTCGTTTAGATATTCAAATATTAGTTCAAAAACATTTGGAGTAGCTTCCCATTTAACTCGCAATGGAATAAAACCACATTTGATCGCGAACAATATTTATAATAGGAATACCTATCCTGGATTAAAATTGTTAGGCGAAGCACTTTTAACTTTAGAGATAAATGAATCCAGTTGTGTTTCATGGCTAATTATTACCAGAAAGATGTTAAATAATACTAATGCAAACAATGAGGATATAGAAGGGATAATTGATATTGCCACTACCTTGAACAATGTTGAAATATCAATTTTGTTTAGAGAAACCAAAAATAACAAAATAAAGGTTAGTTTTCGCTCCAAAGGAAATTTTGACGTAAATAAATTTGCTGGCAAATTTAAGGGCGGCGGCCATCCAAATGCTGCCGGCTGTTTATGTTCGGGAAAGCTGGAGGAAATTAAAGAAAGTATTCTTTCCGAGTTATTTGATGATATTAAATATCTTGGATATGAAAATTAGTTAGGTGGCTAACTAGTTAGTTGGTTAGTTAGTTACCTGGTTAGTTGGTTTGGGAAAGAGAAGAAAGAAGTCAAATTAGTATCGAGTATCGCGTGAGGAAAATGAAATACAATAATAATTAATATGTGATGAGTAATAAGATTAAATTTCCTAAATTAAGAATAAAAGAGATGATTTTTAATATAGATGAACGGTATTTTAAACATACTTAAACCAAAAGGAATTAGTTCATATCAAACCGTAAAAGAGGTTAGGGATATTTTAAATATTTCTAAAGCAGGACATACCGGAACTTTAGATCCCTCTGCTTCCGGTGTTTTGTTAATATGCATCGGTCAAGCTACAAAAATTGCTGAATTTTTAGTAGGTATGAAAAAACACTATCAGGGCGAAATGATTTTGGGTATAAGCACTGATTCCCAAGATTCAGAAGGAAAAATTATTCAAAAAAGAGAAGTTGGAACTGATATTAATGAAAACAGGATTAAGGATGTATTCAAAAAATATGAAGGTACAATTAGCCAGATGCCCCCGATGTTTTCTGCAGCTCATTATAAGGGAGAAAGATTATATCGTCTTGCCAGGAAAGGTATAGAAGTAAAAAGAAATCTTAAGAAAATCAAAATATACCAGCTTAATTTAATAAATTATTACCAAGATGTAAACCCAATCGTTAAATTCGAAGTTATTTGTTCAAAAGGTACATATATTAGAACATTATGCAACGATATAGGTAATGAATTAGGCTGTGGCGCACATTTATCAAATTTGGTAAGAAAAAAAGTTGGTAATTTTAGCATCGAAGATTCACTGAATTTAGAAGAATTAAAGAAAGAAAAAGTTTTAAGAAAGAGATATCTTATTAGCATTGATTCCGCTCTTGAAGAATTTAATAAAATAACTGTAAAAAGCGAAGCAACTAAAACTGTTTTAAACGGTGGGGTTATATCAAGTGAGCAAATTGTTGAAATCCCGGAAGGATTAAAGACAAGAAAAAACAAATTTGTTAAAATATTTGACGGAAAAGGTAATTTGCTGTCCCTCGGTACTTCAATTAAAGAAAACGGAAAAAATATATTTTTTAAGCCGATAAAGGTTTTTAGAAATTATTAATTTTGCTAATTCGATCTAAGTAATTAATTATGAAAATTATAAGATATTCAAAAAATATCATGTTACCTAAAAAAAAACGATATATTGCCTTAGGTGTTTTTGATGGTGTACACTTAGGACATCAAAAGTTGATTAAACTAACCGTTGATAAAGCCAGGAAGAATGATGGAATAAGTATTATTGCTACTTTTGACCCCCATCCTGATATAATAATTAATCCAGAAAGCAATGTTTTTTTATTGACCACTTTGGAGGAACGAATAAGCCTGATTAAAGACACAGATGTTGATGTTTTTCTTATTGTTAAGTTTAATAAGATGATGAGTAAAATGTCACCTGAAGATTTTATAAGTAAAATTTTAGTCGATAGTTTGCAGGTAAAAGAAATTTTTGTAGGATTTAATTATAAATTTGGTTTTCGGGGAAAAGGGAATCCAGATATTTTAAGAGAATATAGCAAGATTTATAAGTTTAAAACTCATATATTAGAACCAATAATTGCAAACAACACCATAATTAGTAGTACCAGAATAAAAGATTATATTAAGTCAGGAGAAATCGGAAAAGCAAAAAAATTATTAGGACATGATATCACGATTTCAGGAAGAGTAATTTCTGGAAAGGGCAGGGGAGGAAAATTATTAAATTTCTCTACTGCCAATATCGAGACACCATCAGATAAAATTCTTCCTGTTAACGGAGTTTATTTGGTTGAGGTTAAAATTGATAATGAAAAATATCATGGTTTAATGAATATAGGTTTTAAACCTACCTTTGAAGAAAAACAGTTAACCGTAGAAGTACACATTATTAATTTTGGCAAAGATATTTACAAAAAAATGATTGGCATTAACATACTTCAAAAAATAAGAGACGAAAAATGTTTTAGCCATCCAAATTTATTAAGAAAACAAATAGAGGAGGATATTTCAATTGCCCATAAAATGATAAAAAAATGTAATAAGTAATGAGTGAAGATAAGTATAGCATAATAGCGTAGAGGATATTAATTATCCAGTTAACCGATTAACCAGTTTCCCAGTTAATTTAATAGTTAATTTCAAATGCTAACTCTATCTTCACGAGATACGAACTTATTCTGTTTCTTGGTTTTTTCCTATTATTTTCTTAACTAGCTAACCAGGTAACTAACTAACCAACTAACTAATTCTTAACGAGATACGAATTACGTGATACCAAATACTATATACTCGATACTATTTTGTAGGTTGAAGGGTATAGTGGTTTATGTTAAAATATTAAAGATATAATAGTATAATAAATCACAAAGAAACAAAAAATAAAAGGAGAGAGCAATATGGTTTTTGCTAAAGATGATAAAGGGAAAGTAATAAAAAAATACCAATATCATACTACTGATACTGGTTCACCGGAAGTTCAAATTGCCTTATTAACTGAAAGAATAAACGATCTTACCGGACATCTAACCAAAAATACGAAAGATTTCCATTCAAAACAAGGTTTGTTAAAGATGGTAGGCAGAAGAAGAAGGTTATTAAATTATCTCAAAGATAAAGATATTGTTAAATATAGAAAAATTATTGAATCACTAAATTTACGAAAATAATAAAATAGTCGTTAGTGAATAGTGAATAGTCGTTAGTTTCAAATACAAGATGCAAGATGCACAATTAGAATCAAGATAAAATATTTACAATAAAACGGATTTTAAAGATAATAAGGAGGATAGAAATTATTTAATGTCAGAATATAAAGAAATTAAAATTAATTTGAACGGTAAAATAATAAGTATAGAAACCGGCAAAATTGCCAAGCAGGCAGCTGGTTCGATAGTGGTAAGTTGTGAGGAAACTGTGGTATTGGTAACCGTGACTTCCTCTAAGGAACCACGTGAAGGGATAGACTTTTTCCCTTTAATGGTTGATTATGAGGAAAAATTTTATGCGGCCGGTAAAATACCAGGCGGTTTTTTCAAAAGAGAGGGTAGGCCAAGCAAGAATGCGATATTAACATCGCGACTTATTGATCGTCCATTGCGGCCTTTATTCCCCAAGGAATACAGAAACGATGTTCAGGTCATTGCTACCGTATTATCATATGATCAAAAAAATTTACCTGATATTCTCGCTATGATTGGAGCTTCTGCGGCTTTATGGATATCGGATATTCCCTTTCAAGGCCCCATAGGAGCTGTAAGGGTTGGATTAATAGAAAACGAATTTATAGTAAATCCCGGTCCTCAAGAATTAGAAAATACCGAATTGAACTTAATTATAGCTGGTACAAAAGATTCAATTATAATGATAGAAGGCGAAGCAAAAGAAGTAACTGAAGAAATTATATTACAAGCAATTAATATTGCCCAGGAAGCAATTAAAACAATCATAGAGGGGCAGGAACAACTGGTAGATATTTTGGGAAAATCTAATGTGAAAGAGGAGAAGCAATATTCGGAAACAGCAGAATTAGCAGATAATTATGGTAATGAAATTAAAAATCTCTACCAGAAAGAAATTAAAAATGCTGTCTGTGTAAATGAAAAAAAGGAAAGAGAAGATTTATTAGAGGATATTTTTAACCGTATTATTGAAAAATTATCTACCGAAGAAGACAATTTACCTCTTTTGAAAAATGTCTATGGTAAAGCTTGCAAAGAAGCTGTTCGCAGTCTAATAATTAAAGAAAAAATTAGAGTAGACGGGAGAAAATTAGATGAAATACGCTCAATTAGTTGTGAAACTGGAGTGCTGCCTCGAGTTCATGGGAGTGCATTATTTACCAGAGGGCAAACGCAAGCACTAGTTGTTACTACTTTAGGAACAGTAAAAGACAGGCAATTTATAGATACCCTGGAAGAAGAATCTTCGGAAAGGTTTTATCTGCATTATAATTTCCCTCCTTTTAGTGTTGGCGAAGTAAGACCAAGAAGAGGTCAATCAAGAAGAGAGATTGGCCATGGTGCATTAGCAGAAATGGCTTTAAAGGCTTTAATTCCTTCGGAAGAGGAATTTCCTTACACTATTCGCATAGTTTCCGAAATATTAGAGTCAAATGGCTCTTCTTCTATGGCTACCGTTTGCGGAGGGAGTCTGTCCTTATTTGACGCAGGGGTTCCTCTAAAAAGACCTATAGCCGGAATCGCTATGGGATTAGTAAAAGAAGATGAAAACGTAGAAATATTAACCGATATTTTAGGTTTAGAAGATCATTATGGAGATATGGACTTTAAGTCCGCCGGAAGCAGTCTTGGTATTACCGGTATTCAGATGGATTTGAAAATTGCCGGTATTCCAAAAAATACACTGAGTGATATTTTAGAAAGATCAAAAGTGGCAAGACTATATATTCTTGAAAAGATGAATGAAGTACTATCAAAATCTCGAGAAAATTTATCTGACTATGCACCAAAAATATCAGTTATAAATGTTGACCCTACTAAAATTGGCATGGTAATAGGTCCCAGCGGAAAAAATATCAAGAAAATTATAGAAATAACCGGTGCCTCTATCGATATTAAAGATGATGGAGAAATATTCATTGCTTCACCAGACGGAAAATCTTTAAACCAAGCAAAAAAAATGATTGAAGATATGGTGAGAGAGGCTAAAGTAGGGGAAACATATGAAGGGAAGGTAACCAGGACAACTAATTTTGGAGCTTTTGTAGAAATATTTCCTGGTAAAGAAGGATTGGTTCACATTTCCAAATTATCTCGAAAACGTATAGGAAGAGTTGAAGATGTAGTAAGAGTTAATGATGATATATTAGTTAAATGTATTGGAATTGATGACCAGGGCAGAGTTGATTTAAGAAGAATAGAGGAAGAAGAAAATAATATTGCAAGCAATGATGTTGATAAGAAAAATGAAAAATATGACTGATGCTTATTAAAACAATGTGAAACAAATAAAACAAAAAGTGGATTTGGTAGTGAAGAAGAATAGAATTGAAATAAAAATAGAAAAAGTGAAAGGAAGCGAGGATTTACCTTTACCTATTTCCACAAGTGAATTTTCCTCCGGAGTTGATTTATTATCGGCAGAAGTTTCAGAAACTGTATTACATCCCGGTAAGATAAAATTAATCTCTACCGGAATTAAAATTATGATCCCTAAAGGCTATGAAGGACAAATAAGGCCTCGAAGTGGTTTAGCCCTTAAGCGTGGAATTACTATTTTAAATACTCCAGGTACTATTGATTCAGATTATAGGGGCATTGTAAAGGTAATATTAATTAATCTAGGTGAAGAAGAATTTATTATTCAAAGAGGAGATAGAATAGCTCAATTAGTAATCCAAAAAATATTTTTCCCTAATTTTAAACTTGTAGAAACCTTGGATGAAACCAAAAGAGGAGAAGGTGGCTTCGGACATAGCGGCATAAAATACAGTAATTAAGTAATAAGTAATGAGTAATAAGATTTAATTTCAGAAATTATAAGAACAGGTACTTATTATAGGTTACGCATCACATGTTACACATTACTTCACTTGAAAGTGTGTAGTTTTATCTCTAGCTATTATGCTATATTTGTCTTCACTAATTACTAATTACTTATTACTCATTACTCATTACTGTATCTATTATACGTTAAACGCTGTACGCTCTACGCTATAATATTTACTCATTACTTATCACTTTACCTAGGCGGAGGTATTCAATGACCACTGAACTAATCTTTGGTATGGTGGGAGGTCTGGGATTATTTTTATACGGAATGCAGCTGCTCAGTGATGGCTTACAAAAAGTTACTGGTGATAGAATACAAAAAATTATGGAACTATTAACCAATAAACCATTAATGGGTGTTGCAACAGGAACTTTATTAACCTCCATTATACAAAGCAGCAGTGCTACTGGCGTTATAACTGTTGGTCTTGTAAATGCAGGTTTATTAAATTTAAAACAAGCCATAAGCGTAATTGCCGGTGCCAGTATTGGTACTACTATAACTGCTCAAATTGTTTCTTTCCGCTTAGAAAAATATGCTCTCCCGGCAATTGGCATAGGTTTTATTATTAACTTTTTATCTAAAAAAAGAAGTTCTAAATATTTTGGCCAAATATTACTCGGTTTCGGTATATTGTTTTTAGGCTTATACACTATGTCTCATGCAGTAAGCCCCTTAAGAAGTTATGCTCCTTTTATCAATTTATTAGCAAGTATTTCTCATAACTTTTTTTTGGGCATAGTAGTTGCTACAATTTTTACAGCGATAATTCAAAGCAGTAGTGCAACTATAGCTATTATAATTGCCATGTCTTTACAGGGCATGATAAACTTGAATACAGCAATACCATTAATATTAGGAAGCAATATTGGGACTTGCATTACGGTTTTAATTGCAAGTATAGGAAGTTCTATTACCGGAAAAAGAGTAGCGCTTTCTCAATTAATTTTTAAAACATTGGGAGTATTGTTATTTTCATTGTTTATAAGTAAATTTATATATTTAGCATCCTTAACCTCAATTAGTATCCCAAGACAGATTGCAAATGCTCATACCATGTTTAATATAATTGATACCATGATATTACTTCCTTTTCTTAATGTTTTTGTCAAACTTATTGTTAAAATTTTACCCGGTGAGGAAATTACATTAAAGAAGGGCCCGATTTATCTGAGTAAAAACATGTTAAATACACCATCTATAGCTTTGAGTCAGGCCACTAAAGAACTGGTTAGAATGGGCGAGATGGTTGAAAGCATGTTAAATGATGTAATGATGTCTTTTATTCAAAATGACCTAAATGTCTTAAAAAGTGTATACTTAAAAGAGGGGGTGGTAAATACTTTAGAAAAGGAGATTACCAAATATTTGGTGTTGATATCCCAGCGATCTCTTAGTCCCAAACAATCAAAAAGACTAACAGATTTAATGAATATAGTAAATGATATAGAAAGAGTAGGTGACCATTCTGAAAATTTAGCTGAACTTACTGAAGAAAAAATAAATGAAAAATTGCCTTTTAGTGAAAAAGCTTTAAGTGAACTAAAATTTATGTTTTCTAAAGTTCAATTTTCTATAAATAAATCAATCTCAGCATTAAAGAATAGAGATATAAAGTTAGCACAAGAGGTAGCTATAAAAGAAGATGAAATTGATAGAATAGAAAAAGAACTTCGTGGTAATCATATAAATAGGCTAAACCAAGGTATTTGTTATCCCGAATCCGGTGTTATTTTTTTAGATTTAATAAGTAACTTAGAAAGAGTTGGTGACCATGCCAATAACATTAGTTTAATGGTAATTGACGAATTATCCAAAAGTTAGAGGAATATATGTCATTAATATTATTGGGGCTAATACAAGGATTAACAGAATTTTTTCCAATAAGCAGTTCCGGACATTTAGTAATAGCAAAGTATTTCTTAAAACTAAATTTACCAGGTGCGGCATTTGAAGCATTTTTACATTTTGGAACAGTTGTGGCTGTAATAGTACTCTTTAGAAAAGATATTAAAGAATTAGTAATTTCTTTTATTGGAAGTATTTATAAACTATCCCATGGGGAAAATATATTAAATATTTTTAAAAATAATTCATCATCAAAATTCGCCTGGTTTTTGGTAATCAGCACCATACCGGCAGCAATTATTGGATATACTTTTAGTTCTTATTTTGAAATACTTTTTAGTAAGCCAATAATAGCTTCCTTGATGCTAACTATAACAGGAGCCTTACTTTGGTTCGGTAATAAAAGATACCCAGAGGGAAACAAAAATATTTCGGAAATTACTTGCAAAGATGCTATTATTATAGGAGTAGCTCAAGCTGTTGCTATTATCCCGGGGATATCGAGGTCCGGCTTTACCGTTATTGCCGGATTGTCAAGAAATTTAGATCGAGAATTTGCGGCAAAATATTCTTTTATACTATCTGTACCGATCATTTTAGGTGCTTCAATGTTTAAAATGAGGGAATTACCTTCTTTAAATATAGATTTACCTATTCTGATATTATCCGGGTTAGTGGCCGCTATATCAAGCTATGGGGCTATGAAAATATTTATAGGATTATTAAAAAATCGAAAAATATTCTTTTTTTCATACTATCTTTGGATTATATCTGGTTTAACAATTTGGATATCTTTATCGAGAGGACTTTAATAAATTGAAAATAAAGAAAAAAAATACTAAAAATGAAACCATAAGTATAATAATTATTGCATTTTCTTTGTTATATATTTTCGCCTTTATCTTCACTGACAAAATGGGAATCGTAGGAACAATTATTTTTCAAACCGCAACTCGCAATATTGGTCTTGGTGCCTACATCTTCCCAATCTTGTTATTATTTTTGGGAATTGTAATTCTTTTTAATTATAAACCACTTAATCCTTATCATAAACTCTTCGGTATTAGTTTTTTATTTATTATATTTCTTATATTTATCCATATTAGATTACTTTTGCTCGACAATTCATATTCGTTGGCAATGAAAGGGGCTGGCGGAGGTTTGTTAGGTTATTATTTTGCCAATTCCTTATACCTTTACTTTGGTACAAAGGGCGCTTATCTTGTTCTAATCTCTCTCAGCTTAATATCTGCCTTATTCATAACTCAAGTTTCATATTTTTATATATTTAGAAACTTGGGAAATAAAATAAAGCCAATATTGAATAATATTTGCAATATTTTAAAAAATATCGGAGCAAAAATATCTAAAAGCTCAAGGCGCAAAAAAGAACCTGATTATCAAGAATACGAAACAGATGGAATAACTAAAAAAATATTTAAAATAGAAAGAACCAGAAAAAAAGAAAAAAAATTAGAAGAAGAAACAATTTTCGATAGAGATTACCAGGAACCCAAGGTAGATAAATATCAAGTTCCACCCCTATCTCTACTATCTGACTCGTACGCTGAAGAGAAAACAGATACTAAATTAAATATTGAGGAAAACGTAAAAATACTCGAAAGTACCTTCACTAATTTTGGAATTGATGCAAAAGTCGTTGGAGTTATCCAGGGACCAACTGTTACCCGATATGAAATTTATCCTGCACCAGGTGTTAAAATATCTAAAATAACTAATTTAAGTAATGATATCGCTTTGTCTTTTGCGGTAGCCTCAGTCAGAATAGAAGCACCAATACCCGGTAAAAATGCTGTAGGAATCGAAGTCCCTAACCGTAAAAGAATAAATGTGCACTTAAAAGAAATATTACAAAGTAGTGAATTTCAAAATGGAAAATACAAATTACCCATAGCCTTAGGAATAGATATTGGAGGCAAACCCATAATCGCAGACTTAAGCGAACTTCCTCATTTATTAATTGCCGGGGCCACCGGATCAGGGAAAAGCGTATGTATTAATAATATAATATTAAGTATTGTTTATAAACTTAACCCGGAAACAGTAAAATTTATTATGATTGACCCAAAAAGAGTAGAGTTAAATATTTACAATGGCATTCCGCATTTATTGATACCTATTATAACCGATACAAATCAAGCCATCAAAGTATTAAACTGGGCGATATCTGAAATGGAAAAAAGATTTAAAATATTTGCGGAAGCAGGAGTCAGGAATTTAGACGGTTACAATGAATATGTTAGAAATATTAATAATGGCACTGATTCCTTACCTTGTATTATAATAGTAATCGATGAATTAGCTGATTTGATGTTATCTTCTCCTGTAAAAGCAGAGGAATCATTATGTAGATTAGCCCAGATGACCAGGGCAACCGGCATTCATTTAATAATTGCTACTCAACGTCCTTCTGTAGATATTATTACCGGTTCGATAAAGGTAAATTTCCCTTCCAGAATTGCCTTTGCAGTTTCTACTCAGGTTGATTCAAGGACTATATTAGATATTAATGGTGCCGAAAAATTATTAGGAAATGGTGATATGTTATTTTCCCCGGTTGGCGTATCCAAACCAATTAGAGCTCAAGGGGCTTTTGTAGTAGAAAAAGAAATTAGAAATGTGGTATCCCATTTAATAAAGCACTCCCCCTCTCCTGAATATGAACAAGAAGTGCTAGAATATAAAAAGAGTAAAAACATGCTGCGAGAAACAGAAGAAGAAGAGGAAGAAGATGAATTATTCAATGAAGCCGTATCTATTATTATTAATAGTAAACAAGCTTCAATATCAATATTGCAACGAAAGCTTCGAATTGGTTATACCCGAGCAGCTCGATTGATAGATGCAATGGAGAAAAGGGGAATCGTGGGGCCCTATGATGGTCGAAATCCAAGAAAAATATTAATTTCTAATGAAGAATATTTAAATAAATATGATAAATGAATTAGCGTATAGCGTACAGCGTTTAGCGGATAGTATCAAATACAGTAATTAGCAATAAAATTAAATTTCTTGAAATTAAAAAAACTGTTACACATTACATCTTATTTAGTTACCCTGTTAGATAGTTAGGAAAATAGAAAAGAAATAAAAAATCTGTATGTATTTTTGGATTTTTTCGTAGGGGTCGGATTTATCCGACCCGAAAAGGATTCAATAAAGCAAAGCCATGCTTATTGCCAATCAATATTTGTTAGATAGTGGGTTGTTTATGTAGTTAATTAGTTAATTAGTTTGTACTGATTTATTAGCTAAACACTAACTAAGTAACCAACTAACTATATAGTCAAATGTATACGCTCTACGCTCTACGCTCTACGCTAGTTTAATGAATATGGTTTTATTAAAAAATAATAAATATTTTTTTACTTTTTAGCAGGAAAAAGATAATCGGTGTGGTATTATTATATTAAGGAACATAAAATAACTAACTATTTTAACGCTTATAAAAGAAATTTATTCTTAAGGGGGTGATAGATGAATTATTTTTCTGTCTGCACAAAAGTAAAATTGTGATTTTAAATATTTTTAAAAATGAAAGGAGATTTAAGAAATGAAAAATAATCTATTTGTAGTAGTCGTATTAGCAATAATCTTAAGCTTATGTCTTTCTTCGACAGTTTTTGCTGCAGAAGCACTTAAAGTTGGCTTGGTGTTTGATATCGGTGGAAAAGGAGACAAATCATTTAATGATTCAGCATCCCGGGGTCTGGCATGGGCAGCAGCTGATTTTAACATTAAACGTATCGAATTAGAACCGGGAGTTGCTGTGGATAGAGAAGAAAATCTTAGAACCTTGGCTAGTATAGGTTATGATTTAATAATCGGAGTAGGATTTTTATTTACTGATGCCATAGTTACCG
>DAOUTX010000117.1 GCA_030668465.1 Atribacterota bacterium
TCTATATCAAAATATTGAACTGTTATCTCTTTCTCCAATCGTTTTCCTATATTTCTAGCTTCTGGACAATGAGGACAGTTTTTTTGCCAGAATATTTTTATTTTCATAGCATTTTTACTCTCTTCTAAATTCTACTTTTAACTTTATAATTTCCAGAATGTCGATCTTTTAATTCACCGATCTTATTTTTATTCCAATTGCTTATTTTGCTATAATATCCCACTATCCTGGTTACTCCATATACGTCTTCACTTCCACAACCAATGCAATTTTCCTGCAATCCTCTGCTAACTTTGTTACAGGCGTTACATATGGTAAATTCGGGCGAAATAGTAAGTTGAGAACACTGGGTATGTTCCCAAACTTTTTTAACTAAATTATAGATACTCTCTGGTGAAGGTCGACTTTCTCCTACAAAGGCATGGATTATCGCCCCGCTCTTTATTAAAGGATGGAACTTACTCTGTTTAGTAATTCGAGTGATCAAATCTATCGGTGCTGCGGCAGCAAAATGGATACTATTAGTATAATAACTTTCCTCTCCATTGGAATTTCCTTTTATAACTTTTTTACTATCTGGAAATTCCTGTAAATCGATTTTAGCTAACCTTCCCGCTGCGCTTTCAGCGGGAGATTCCTCTAAGGATAATTTTAAATTAAACTTTTTACTATACTCTCTGCATTTTAAACTCATAAAAGATACAATTTTTAATCCTAACTTAAAAACATCCTCGCTTTCATGCAGTTGTTTACCGGTAATATGCTGGACTGCTTCGTTTAATCCGATTAACCCTATTAAGTAGGTTCCTTCATCTAAATTTACGTATGGTCTGCCATCCTGGGCTTTCTTGCCTATCTGCCATAAAGGTCCGTTCGAATTTTCCATCATCATCTTTAAAAACTTCTTCTTCTGTAAATGTGCTTTAACCGCTAAGCGTAGAGCCTGATCAATTTTCTCTAAAAACAATTCTATGCTATCCGCATTTTTAGTATCGAGGAAGGAGAAGGATCCGAAAATTTTATTATTGGGGTAGGCCTTATAGGCGCATTGAGGCAGATTGATAGTAACATTCTGTATTCCGGCGAATCTTAACTTTTCCGGATGTAGTATCATTTCCTGATCAGTTATCTCTGTTTTTAAACGGCAGCAGGCAGCCAAACTTATGTCATCCCTATCAAAAATAAAATAAGATGAGCCGTTCTCGGAAGCTATTTTACAAGCATATTTTAATAATTCTTTCTGTTCAGGGTCCTCGAAAGATTTGCTATCAATGTGCAGGTCCATTTTAGGAAAAGCAAAAACTTTTCCATGGTAGTCCCCTTCTCTCCAAACCTCCATCAAAGCCCTTAAAAATAATTGTGATTCTTTCTTGTATTCTCCGTAATTTTTTCCGGTATATTTCCCTCCCGGTCCAATTGCCGGTATATTTCTAAGATAGTGTGGAATGCCGAGGTGAACATTAAAATCCAGGAAAAGACTTTGTCCTCCTCTTGAAAAGGCGTTTTGTGAACCGCTAAATATTAAATATTGGGCTTCTTGCTTTATTTCTTTAAAAGGCAGATTTACCAAAAAGGGGGCATACATGATATTTAAATAACCGATACCTAAAGCACCCGCATAATAGGCCTGCATAGAAGCCAGAAAAGTGTTTAAATGTCCGGTTAAGGTTCTGGTATGCCTGGCCGGGGCGGAAGAGGTATCTAAATTTTCCAATTCAAGACCATATTTTTTTAAAAATTCGAGAGAATGACCGGAACAATAAATTCTCGGGTACCCCAAATCATGAATATGAATCCAGCCTTTTAAATGCGCATTAGATACTTCTTTGGAAAAAACTTCCTGCAACATATATTGTTTAATAGTATTTTCAGCAATAGTCAAATTTACAGCTTCCGGATTATTGGTTCCAATATTACTATTTTCTTTGCTCTTGGACAAAAATAATTGTTTTAAATCAAAGGTAGGCATACCGATAATCTTTTGCTTTCTCCACTTATGTTCATATCCTCTGGTAAACAGCTCATTGTCAACCAATTCTCTAATCAAGGAGGTGGAAATCTCGCTCAAGCCTAAATCGATTATCTTTTTTTCTACTGCTTTAGCTATCTTTGTAGAAACACTTAAAGGTAACTCTGCTTCTTTAACTAAAGCTTGAATAATTTTTTGCCTATCCCAGGGGAAAATATTCTCAGAGGTTGGAGTGGAAACCAACAGAGAAAGATCAGTTGTGCTTTCATGGTTTTTTACTTTTTTTCTAACTTTTAAGCTCCCTCTAATTCTACTCCTTCTATCCCGATATAAAATATAGGTCTTAGCAACCTTTATCATGCCCTCTCTAATTAAGACCTCTTCTACTACATCCTGAACTTCTTCTACTTGCGGAATTTTTTCCTTAAATCTTTTTCCTAATTTTATAATTACCTGATTGGTTACTTTTTCTGATAAAGTTTTATTTTTTTCTCCTGCTGCTTGCATAGCAGCAAAAATAGCTTCGGTTATCTTCTTTTTATCAAATTCTACTAATTGGCCTTCTCTCTTTTTAATGGTCTTGGTCATTTTCAAACCTCATAATAAAATATAGTTGTTAAAATAGTCGTTAGTTTATCGTATCGCGTTAAAGAAACTAGGATTCAGGTGTAGGGGCACAATGAATTGTGCCCTTTTTTTTATGGTTTTTAGTTGTCGTGGGCACGATGCATCGTACCCCTACTATTTTTCAAACTTGAAGTTTGCAGCTCGAAACTTATTACTGGTTACACATCACTCATCACTTATTACTGCATTTTATACCAGATACGAATCAGGCCCCTATGGGGAAAGGGAATCCTATACATTTAAATTATTATTCTATTTACTAATTTTCCTTATTTCTTTTACGAAGCTGCTTAGATCTTTAAATTGCCTGTATACCGAGGCAAATCTTACGTAAGCTACTTCATCTAAATCTCCTAATCTGGAGATAACCAATTCTCCAATTAGATTGCTTTTGATTTCATTCACTCCTTTACTTTTTATGGTCTCTTCTATGTTGCTTACTAAACTATTTATAGTCTCTATACTAATTGGTCTTTTTTCACAGGCTTTAATAATGCCATTGGTAATCTTTTCCCGAGAAAAAGGTTCTCTCCGACCATCTTTTTTTATTACCATCAGAGGAATTAAATCAATTCTTTCGTAAGTGGTGAATCTTTTATTGCATTTTTTACAAATTCTTCTTCTTCTAGTTACTAATTCCTTTTCTATGTGCCTGGATTCAATTACTCCAGTATCGTAATAACCACAATAAGGACATTTCATCTTACACCTCTAAATGCAGGATTATATTTATAATAATACACCATATATAGGGATGTCAATAGAAAATTACTAATATATTTAAAAAAATAGAATTTCTTATAACTAACTAATTAATTAATTAGTTAGTTAGCTGGTTAAGAAAACAGGAGAAGATGGAATGCAGGAGCCAAATTAGTATATAGTATCGAATATATGGTATATAGTAATGAAGGGCTGATATAGTGCGAATAGCAATAAAACTAAAAGCGAAAAACGCAAAGCGCAAAACCATAATTCAAAATTCAAAACCTATCTATCGTATAGCGTACAGCGTTTAGCGTATAGTAGTTTAGTATCGCGTATCGTGTAAAAAGAAATAACATAGAGCGAAAAGCAAAAAATAACGGGTAATGTTTAGTGTAGAGGGTGGATTTATCCATCCTGTTTTTTTAGTTAGTTACACAGTTAATTGGTTTGATATTAATTTTCTTAACCAGCTAACCAGGTAACTAACTAACCAACTAACTAACTGAGTGGATTATAAAAAAGGGCACAATTCATTGTGCCCCTACAAATGGCTCCTGATATTTTGTCTTTCTGTTTTTCTCTTTCGTTTTCTTTGCTATATATTAAATACTATATACTATCTTATCCTGTCTCCTGAATTCCTTCTTCTCCCTCACTATATACTGTATACTCGATACTAGTTATTCTATACGCTAAACGCTAAACGCTCTACACTATCTTTACTTTTTTTCCCTTAAAAAAGTAGGAATATCTAAATCATTATAACTTATCTTATCTTTATCGAAATCAATTTCCTCAAGTTTGGATTCTTCTGTGATTTTATCTAAGGTTTCAAATCCGGTAGCTATCACCGTTACTTTTACTTCATCATTTAACCCTTTGTCAATTACTGCTCCAAATATAATATTTGCTTCCGGATTAGCTGCCTTAGAAATTATTTCAGCGGCTTTATTAACTTCATGCAAAGTTAAACTTGAACTCCCGCTGATATTAAACAACAACCCTTTAGCTCCGTCAATTTTTGTATCTAAAATTGGACTGTTCACAGCTCTTTGAGCTGCTTCTACAGCCCGGTTTTCACCGCTGGCTCTTCCTAGTCCCATTATGGCTGTACCGGCATTTTCTATAATCATTTTTACATCTGCAAAATCCACATTTATTAAACCTGGCTCGACTACAATTTCGGTAATTCCCTGAATACCATGCAGCAAAATCTCATCGGCAATTTTAA
>DAOUTX010000202.1 GCA_030668465.1 Atribacterota bacterium
GTTTCTTTTAACTGCTCTGGTTATCTTGCTTTTTAATAAACTTAGATTATTTATCAAATTATTTTTATCCGGTATAGTCATTTCAGCTGCGGCGGAGGGGGTAGGAGAACGCAGGTCAGCCACAAAATCTGAAATAGTGAAATCTGTTTCGTGGCCTACTGCAGAAACTATAGGAATTTCAGAATTATAGATACTACGAGCTAATATTTCTTCATTAAAAGCCCACAATTCTTCTAATGAACCTCCACCTCGGCCAATGATAATAAAATCTAAATCTTTAAAATATTTATTTAAAAAATCTATCTTTTTAGCAATTTCCTGAGCAGCAGCTGCCCCTTGTACCAGGGAGGGAACAACTAAAATTGAAAGATTAGGAAATCTTCTTAATGAAATAGTTATAACATCCCTAATTGCTGCTCCGGTAGGAGAAGTTATAACTGCAATATTTTGCGGAATGAGCGGCAATTTCTTTTTAATTTCTTCCGAAAAAAACCCTTCATCTTTAAGTTTTACTTTCAGCCTCTCGAAAGCTAAATAAAGTTCACCCTTCCCAGCTTCTATTATTTCCTTTACATACAGCTGATACTCTCCTCTTTTTTCATAAACACTAACATCCCCTCGCACTTTAACCTTCATTCCATCCACTGGCATAAATCGTAAATTACAATTGTTGCCTCTAAACATTACACATCTAATCTGACTTTCTTTATCCTTGAGCACAAAATACATATGTCCTGAAGAGTGTAATTTAAAATTAGATATCTCTCCCAATATCCATATATCCTGTAAGTTAAAATCATTCTCGAAAAGCTTTTTTATGTATTTATTAAGCTTGGAAACTGTATATATTTTTGATTCTGTATAATTATTCATAAGACTTTAGTTTATTTTCTTCATAATTTTATCATCTTTATTTATTTTTCCTAAAACTCCGTTTACAAAACTAAAAGAACTTTTTGTCCCATATTTTTTTGCTAATTCAACTGCTTCGTTAATAGATACACTTTTGGGTATATTTTTTAAGTATAATATTTCATAAATTGCCATCCGAAGAATATTTCTATCAATATTAGTGATTCTTTCTAAAGACCAATTGTTAGTATAGTTATTAATTCCCCTATCTATTTCAGATAAATTACTCATCACTCCTTTAACTAATATCAAAGTAAATTCCTTAATTTCATCTGATAATTTACCGTTTTCGAAAGTATATTTCAGTGTTTCTTCTATATTGGTACTAACTAAATCAATTTGAAATAACACCTTTAAAGCCATTTCTCGGGATAATCTTCTTCCTCCCATTACTCCTCCTGATAATGCAGATTACACAGATTATTTTAAGATGATTATGCAGATTGTTATTCCCGTATTCATATGTCATTCCCGCGAAAGCGGGAATCCATCTTTCCCAATTTGTAGGGGCACAATGAATTGTGCCCTCTCCGTTTTGTTACCTAATACTCCATGTGCACGATACATCGTGCCCCTAGATTACCATTTTGTTTAGTTCGTGGGTTGAAATCAGTTATAGTTTTAGAAAACTTTAACAAATAAATTGGAAGCAACTAAATCTTTCCTGCTTTGTTTTTTCTTGGGAAACTGAATCCCTTGAACATGAATATCTATTTCATTAATATCTGTACCTAATTTTTTCATTAAACCTTCTTTAACTCTACTCTGAATATCCCAGGCTATATCAGGTATCCTTACACCATACTTTATAATAATATATAAACTTATCAAAGGTTTATTCTCTTTTATCTCTATTTTTATAGTGCGGGAAGCTTCTTCAGTTTCGTTTTCGCTCGTATCTCCCCTTAACATATCGGTTATTTCTTTTATAATTGACTTTCTGCTTCCGACCACACCTTTAACATCAGCTAAATTTAAACTAACTATACTCCCGATTGTTTCATTGGTAACATTTATTTCTCCCAGATCAGTTTTAATGGTGTGCATTTTTCTCCTTTTTAAATCTTTTCGCTAAATGTTATACGCGATACTATCTTATATTCCTACTCCTGAATTCTGACTCCCTCTTTCCTAACTAAACGCTATACGCTAAACGCTCCTCGCTATCTTCTATTCTCTTTCAATGTATTTCTTCTCCCTGGTGTCTATTTTAATTACATCCCCTTCTTTTATAAATAAGGGAACTTGAATTATCGCACCGGTCTCTAAAGTAGCCGGTTTAAGCGCACCGGACACTGTATTTCCCTTTACACCAGGCATAGTTTTAATAACTTTTAAACTCATAAAATTTGGTAATTCCGCGCCGATTATATTTCCTTTACAAAATACAACCTCCACATCATTGCCTTCTTTTAATAATTCAACCAGCCCACTTATCTGCTCTTTGAATATAGAAATTTGTTCATAGTTTTCCTTATTCATAAAACAATAATTATCCCCATCATTATAGAGATACTGCATAGTTTTTCTATCAATTATAGCTTGTTCCATTTTTTCTCCTGCTCTGAATGTTTTA
>DAOUTX010000115.1 GCA_030668465.1 Atribacterota bacterium
AGACAGCTATGAACAGTGAAAAGAAAGTAATTGCTGCAGGTCCCGGAAATCCTCCCTGTGTTGTCGATGAAACTGCCGATTTAGTTAAAGCGGGCCGTGATATTGTGAATGGAGCAGGATTTGATAATAATATTGTCTGTATATGTGAGAAAGAGATTTTAGCTGTTTCCCAAATTGCCGATAAATTAAAAGAAGAGATGATAAAAAATGGCGCCTATGAATTAAAAGGCGAGCAGATTGAGAAGGTTACTAAAATGGTGATTTCTGACCCGGGAAAGCCCGGGCACGAAGGGGCATCGAACAAAGAATATGTAGGGAAAGATGCCAGTGTAATTGCCCGGGATATCGGGTTAGACATTTCTAATCAAACTAAAATATTACTTTGTGAAGTGGACCGTTATCATCCATTGGTCTGGACCGAACAGCTTTTACCGGTGATTCCTCTGGTTCGCTTTAACAATGTTGATGAAGCCATAGATTTTGCCGTGCAGTGTGAGCATAATTTCAAGCATACTGCTTCTATTCATTCCCGGAATATTGCTAAACTTTCCAAGATGGCCCAATTAATGAACTGTTCTCTCTTTATAAAAAATGGACCAAATTATAGTGGTTTGGGATTCGGGGGAGCCGGGTATACCTCTTTTACTATTGCCACTCCTACCGGAGAGGGGTTAACCCGGGCAAGAACTTTTACCCGGGAAAGACGTTGTGTCTTGGTTGGTTATTTTAGAATTGTCTAAAATAATTTTAATTCTATAAGAATTTTTTTCAGTACGGCCTGCCCTCGTGAAAAGGGAGGACGACTGTTATGTATTAGATACGATACATTATTGTAGCCTTATTTCTGAATTTTGATTTTCTTAACTCGATACTTGATACGCGATACTCGATACGATAAATTAAGGATTAATTTATTTTTTATTGGCCGAATATTTGGAGGTTAAAAATGAAGCTGGGAAAAGTGATTGGTAATGTTGTCTGTACCCAGAAAGTAGATTCTTTTCAGGGTATAAAACTATTATTAGTACAGCCTCTTAATGAAAAATTAGAAGAAATTGGTGATCCTGTAGTGGCTTGCGATACGGTTCAGGCAGGCACAAATGATATTGTTTTCTATGAGGGCGGCAGAGAGGCAGCTTTGGGACTTAAAAATTGGTTTAACCCTTCTGATCTGACTATTATGGGTATAGTTGATCAGGTAAATATTGGAGAGTAATTATGATTTTAGCTAAGATAATCGGTAATGTAGTTTCCACTATAAAGCTTCCGGTTTATCAAGGATATAAGATTTTAATCGTTCAACCTGTGAATGATAAAGAAGAGCCACAAGGTAAAAGTATTTTGGCTTTGGATACTGTCCAGGCAGGGGTGGGAGATACGGTTCTGGTGATTGATGAAGGTAATTCTTCCCGTTTGATTATGAACAACTCGACTGCCCCGGTTAGAACAATGATTGTCGGGATTGTCGATGCTATTGAATAAAGTTTAGAATAAGGATAAAGGAAATGACTGATAATATAAATAGAGTAAAAATTATCCAGAATGTAGTTAGTGGATTGTATTCTGCCACTACCCCAGAAAAAGTCCAACCTGCTCCCAATAATGTTCGGGATAAAGTCGGATGTGTTGCCATTGGTTCAGATCATGGTGGATTTGAGGCCAAAGAAATTATTAGAGATTATTTGCGCACTATTGGTTATCGGGTTACAGATGTGGGAACTTACAGTAAAGAAAGTGTGGATTATCCTGATTTTGCCCTCAAAGTAGCCAAGAAGGTGGCCAGCGGGGAATGCGAAAGAGGAATTATGATCGATGGAGCTGGAATTGGCTCTTCGATGGTCTGTAATAAAGTTAAAGGAATAAGGGCAGCTCTAAGTTATAATACTAAAACTATTATAAACAGCAGAGAACACAATAATGCAAATGTCTTAACTTTGGGCGGCCCATTACACACTCCGGATGAATTACGCGAAATGGCAAAACTCTGGTTGGAAACTGCTTTTGCGGGCGGAAGACATTGGAAGAGAGTCAATAAAGTAATGGCTGTAGAAAGAAACTAATAAAAATATGAAAAGAAGAGGTTTAAAATTATGGATATAGATAAGATGGATAAAAAAGAATTGATTGATAAGATTAGTGATGAAATAATATCAAAATTAAAGAAGACATCTTCTTCTGATAATCTTTCTTTTAAATCTGATTTGGATAATAAAAATATAAAGGGTTCTTCCGGGGATTGTAAGATACAAATCAACACACCTGCTGACCTCGCACCTTACATTGATCATACTTTGTTAAAACCTGACGCAACAGAAGCTCAGGTGCAAAAATTATGCGAAGAAGCCGCTCAGTATAGTTTTTGTACGGTTTGTGTCAACTCTTCCTGGGTGGCTTATTGTGCCAGGAAATTAAGGGGAACCGGAGTTAAAGTCTGCGCTGTTGTGGGGTTTCCGTTGGGGGCAACAGACAGCAGGACCAAGGCTTACGAGACTCGTAATGCAATAGAAAACGGAGCTGATGAAATAGATACGGTGATTAATGTAGGTGCTTTAAGAAATGGTGACCTAAAGACTGTGGAAGCTGATTTAAGAGCTGTATTGACAGCTTGCAGGAATACCACGACTACCAAGGCAATTATTGAAACTTGCTTATTATCAGATGAGGAAAAAGTAATAGCTTCTCAATTAGTAAAAAAAGTTGGTTACGATTTTGTAAAGACCTCAACCGGTTTTTCTACTGCCGGTGCTACTGCCCATGATGTTGCTCTTATTCGCAGGACAATCGGCCCTAAAATGGGAATTAAAGCAGCAGGTGGAATCCGTACTTACGAAGATGCTTTATTAATGATTCGCTCCGGGGCAACACGGCTGGGCTGTAGTGCCAGTGTAAAGATTGTTAGTGTCTGATATTATAAAGAATAGATGAGTCGAGGATGATAAAAAATGGAAGAACAAGACTATAAAAAAATTGTAGATATGATAACTGAGACGATTTACAAAGAAATAAAACCGAAAGAAGAATCATCTCATCTTTTTTCTATCCCCGTAGAGATATCCAATCATCATGTTCATTTAACCAGGGATTCTTTGGATATTTTATATGGAAAGGATTATGATCTTACCAAATTACGTGATTTATCTCAGCCCGGAGAATTTGCCAGCAATGAGAGGGTTAGCATAGTTGGCGCGAATATGAAAGTTATTGAAAAAGTAAGGATTCTTGGGCCTCCTCGAGAATATACGCAAGCAGAATTGTCTATTACTGATGGATATTTTTTAGGATTAGAACTTCCTACCAGAATATCTGGGAATATAAAAGGCTCTCCGCCCATCACTATTATCGGGCCAAAAGGTGTCTTAAGTCTTTCAGAGGGAGCTATTCGGGCCGCTCGTCATATCCATATGACACCTAAAGATGCAGAACATTATCAGGTAAAGGATGGTGATAGAGTGAATGTGGAAGTATCGGGAGAACATGGAGTTATTTATAAGGATGTAGTAATCAGGGTTTCTCAAAAAAGTAAGTTAACTCTTCATCTGGATACAGATGAAGCCAATACCGGAAATGTAAAAGGAAACGGTTTAGCAAGAATTTTATAATACGATTTACGAGATACGAATTTATTAGTGTAAACTTTACTGGGGTAATTTGATAAAAAAGAGATGCTTACATCTTTTTTCTGCTTTCCTTTAATTTCTTTTCTTTCCTTTTCTTAGCTCGATACTCAATACTATATACTTGATACTATTTTATTTGTTTGATTTATTTTTAAAGAACTTCTATAATCATAAAAAAAAGAGAGATAGGATATGGTAGTTAAAAATTATCGGACTAATTATATACTGAATAGATTATCTGTTGATGGTTTTGCGAACATCAAAGATTTGTCTAAAAGATTAAAAGTTTCGGAGATGACCATTAGAAGGGATCTTAGAGAATTATCTAAGGAAAATATTGTTACTCTTATTTCAGGTGGAGCTGTTCTAAAAAGAAATTCTCCGATTGATACAGGTGAAGAAAAGTATTTAATTCAAACTGCAGAATCCTTAATGCTGGAAGAAAAGATTAAAATTTCTCGAAAAGCCGCCTCTTTGGTAGAACCCAATGATGTAATTGTAATAGATACCGGTTCCACTACCGAAAACCTTCCTAAATTTATTCCGGAAAATATACCCCTAACTGTTATATGTTATACTCTAAATATTCTGTTTAATGTGTATGAGAATAAGAATTGGAAATTAGTTTTTCCGGGAGGCTATTTTCATAATAATACCTTAATGTTCGAAAGCCCGGAAGGAATAGGAGTAATAAAAAAGATAAGGGCTAATAAAGCTTTTATCTCAGCTGCAGGTGTATCTGAAAAATTAGGAGTTACCTGTGCAACTGATTACGAGAAGGAAACCAAGAAGGCAGTTATTGAATCTTCAGATACTAAGATTTTATTAGTTGATTCTTCAAAATTTGGGAAAATTAAGATTTCGCATTTTGCTGATCTTACCGATTTTAATATTGTTATCACTGATTCAGGAATTTCTAAAGA
>DAOUTX010000224.1 GCA_030668465.1 Atribacterota bacterium
TCTTTATTATCGGAAACAGAAGATGCACAAAAAGCAGTAGAAAAGATAAAAGAAATGCTTTCTGCAGTAGGAATTAAAGAAAATCTTTCGGAATGGAAGATAAAAGAAAAAGATTTCTCACAACTAATCAAGGGCGCAAAAGGGGGACGTTTAAACAATAATCCACGGGATACATCTGATGAAGATTTAATTGGAATGTTATATAAAATGACTGGCCTTTATTGATATAACAGAATTACATTAAATTTAAATTAATTAACTATTTTAGTATCTACTACGATTTTCGCTTCTTGGTCTGGGTGGCTTCGCTTCATCAATCTTTAAAGGACGACCATCAAAATCGGTATCATTTAACGCATCTTTGGCTTTTCCAGCTTCTTCTGGTGAAGACATTTCTACAAATCCAAAGCCTTTGCCTTCGATAATGTTGACACTCTTAACTTCACCATGATTGCCAAATAATTCAGTTAACTGATCATTGGTTACAGAATACTTAAGATTTCCTACATATAATTTACTACCTTGCATACTTTTTTCCTCCTTTTCGATATTTCTCTTAAGTCCAATAACGTTTCTTTGGGAGAAAAGAAGCAAAATAGTGATTCTAACCTCTTAACGATAACATTATTAAAACACAAGAGATCCTTTTTAAACAATCTGTTATAAAGAATTCAGTTGATTGTTGTTAGTATCTCTTTTTAGTAATAAAGGCCAGTCGTTTTATCTAACAGACTTTGACTTCACAAGTATAGCACAGTTTCTAATTTTGTCAAATTTATTTAATTAACAGTTTATTTGTTTACTACCCTATCAAATTTTACACTAATTATTTTAACAAGACTGATGTTCTGTACGGCTTATTATCTCATCTTGCAAGGTCTTGCTGAGATTATTAAAATAATCACTGTAACCTGCTACCCGCACAATAAGATTTCTATATTTTGCAGGCTCTTTTTGAGCGGATTTTAGAGTGTCAGCATCAACTACATTAAATTGTATATGATGCCCTCCTAATTTAAAATAAGCCCTGATTAGGTGAGTAAGACCGTTTAACCCTTCCTCTCTTTCCAGTAATTGGGGAGTGAATTTTTGATTTAAAAGAGTTCCACCTGTTTTTACCTGGTCCATCTTGGCGGCTGATTTGATAACTGCCGTAGGCCCCAAGTGGTCAGCCCCCTGGACCGGGGAAATACCTTCGGATAACGGTTGCTTCTCTCTTCTCCCATCCGGTGTAGCTCCCACTACTGAACCAAAATAAATATGACAGGTTGTGGGGAGCATATTAATCCTGTAAACGCCTCCTTTGGTATTCTTTCTTCCATTTACTTCCTCATAAAAAGCATTAAATACTAATTGCATAATCTCATCGGCATAATCATCATCATTCCCGTATTTAGGGGTCTTGTTTAAAAATAATTGGCGTACTTCTTCATAACCTGCAAAATTATCATTTAATACTTCTTTTAATTTTTTCATACTTATATTTTTCTGGTCAAAGACATGGTATTTAATTGTTGAAAGACTGTCGGTGATACTCCCAATCCCCACTCCTTGAATATAATCGGTATTATAGCGTGCACCTCCGGCATTATAATCTTTCCCATTTTCAATGCAATCACTGATTATTATGGAAAGAAAGGGAGCTGGCATATAGGTAGTATATAATCTTTCAATTATATTATTTCCCCTAATTTTTATCTCTATAAAATGGTGAAGCTGTTTTTTAAAGGAAGTCAGTAATTCTTCAAAAGAATTAAACTGGGTTGGTTCACCGCTTTCCATCCCTATTTTTTTACCAGTCTGAGGGTCAATACCGTTATTTAAAGTTATCTCCAGAACTTTTACTAAATTAAAATAACCGGTTAAAATGTAGCTCTCTTTACCGAAGGCACCGGTCTCCACACAACCACTGGTACCGCCACAGCGGGCATCCTCTAAAGATTTACCCTGTCTGAGCA
>DAOUTX010000111.1 GCA_030668465.1 Atribacterota bacterium
AAGTTATGGCTGTTCTGGTGACCGTGGCTGATTTAGTGATAAGAGGGACCAGATAAGGGGTTAATATAAATCCGAATACAGCAACTATCAACCCGAATATAATGGAAAGAGAAAGCATTTGACTGGCTACCATATTGGCATTTTTCTTTTCTCCTGCTCCGGTATATTGAGAAACCAGAGCCACACTAGCTATTCCAAATCCGAAGGAGAGAGCAATGAGGAACCAGATTATTGGCCAGGAAATTTGCAAACCGGCGACTGCTTCTCCGCTTTCAGCCGGAGGGAGATGACCTAACCAGAAGGTATCAGCAAGATGATATAAAGTATGTAATAACTGTGAAATCATAACTGGGAAGCTTAATAAAAACATAATTTTTAAAGGATTGCCGGTTAAAATTTCTTCACGGGATACTTTTCTCATTCTCTCTCCTTCTTTACGGACTGTAAATTAAAATATAACAATTTTCCTTCTATTATACAATTTCTATTTCGACATGTTCTCCTTTTTCTTCTTCCACTACATCTACAATTTTACCGGTAAATTCCGGGTCATTCATTGCTTTGTTGAGCTCATCCATATCGATTGGTATCTCTTTCCCTTCTATATTAACTGAATCCTTGCCCAGTTTGCTAGCGAGATTTAATCCCCAATTAACTAAGCTGAAAGGAATAGTGACATTTACCTTAGGTTTTTCTCCTTTGGTGACACGGATTTTTAAGAATCTCTTTTTCTTTGTGGATAGAGGAGCGGTATCCTCTTCTTCTTTGGTTTCCCTTAAAGCTGCTAGTAGCCCTGCAGCCTCATCATCATTAATCTTCCCTTCTTTAAGCATTTCCAGAACTTTTTTAATTTCTTCTTTCATTTTATTAAACTCCTTTTTGGCAATTAACTTAATAAGTTAATTGCGTAATATGTAATGGGTAATAAGTGATTTGCAATTCATCAATCACAACTGAATGACAAAAGTAAAATTTTTATTTATTTTTTATTTCCTTCATTAGTTTTATCGCCTCGGCGGCGGTAATTTCTCCTTTCTCCAGGGTATCTAAAATCTCTTTTTCCTTCAGTCCCTCACTTTCATTAAACAATCCCAGGGTAATCAACAATTTATCCAAACGATTTTTTACAGTAGGGTAAGAGATACCCATCCTCTCTTGAACTTCTTTAATATTTCCTCTGGAGCGAAGAAAGGAAATTAAAAATTTACTGTCTTCATCAGAGAGAGATAGTAGTTTGTTTATGGGGAATTCTCCCTGAATTGTAGTGCTGCATTTGGGGCACCTTAATTCTGTAATCTCCAGCGTAGAGTTACAAGCCGGGCAAAAGGTCGGAATTTTCTTCATTTTTCACCTCCATATTAATATTATTAATGTCGTTATTAATAATATTAATATAAATGTTTAATAATGTCAAGTAAAAAAGAATAATAATTATTATTTAGTTAATATTGTTAAGATATAAGACAAAAACTATAGTATCGCAATATATCTTTGATTTATTCTAAATTTTATTATTAGTGCATACTTTTTTCGTTCTCTTTACGCGATACTCGATACGCAATACGATATATTAGAAATAAATAGTTTTCTTGCAATTAAATATTTATTTACGTAGAATAAATACATTAATTGGAGAATAAATTATTTGTTAGCTTGAGGGCATAAGGGGGAGGTAATTTGAAAATATCTGTTTCTCAAGAAAATTTAAATACTATATTTGGAATATTGGCTATATTATTCTGGGGAACTACTATCGCCTTTTCGCGAAGCTTAACAGAACAGTTAGGGCCTTTAACTGCTGCCTCCTGGATATATTTACTGAGCGGTATCTGGGGTTGTATTTATCTGGTTAGTAAACCCGGGGGAATTAAAAAAACCTTCCAGCTTCCTATTTTATATTTAACCGGTTGCGGAGCTCTATTTATTTTTTATATGGTTTGTCTTTATTTGGCGGTGGGATTAGCTTTTAGTCGTGAACAGGTTATTGAGGTAAGCATTATTAATTATCTCTGGCCTGGTTTAACCCTGGTCTTTTCTCTTCCCATTTTACATAAGAAGGGGCGAATAACTTTAATACCCGGTATTATAATAGCCTTTGCTGGATTTTACCTGGCTACAGTAAACAGTGGAATGTTTTCCTGGAATGTATTCAAAGGAAATTTCCAAGTGAATTATCTTCCTTACTTGTTAGCCTTTATGGCTGCCATTTCATGGGGGCTCTATTCTATTTTAACTCGCCACTGGGCTGGCCATGCCGAAGGAGGAGCTGTTCCTATCTTTCTTTTAGTTACCGGATTAGTCTTAACCGCAATAAGGTTTATGTTTCCGGAAGAATCTTACTGGACAGCACGTGTGATAGCGGAGCTTTTGTATATGTCCATCTTTCCCACTTTTTTAGCCTATTTATTCTGGGATAGGGCTATGCGGAAAGGCAATATTATCTTAGTCGCTTCTTTTTCCTATTTTACTCCTCTACTTTCTATCATTATCAGTTCTTTGTATCTTCAGGTGGCGGTTAAAGCCAATCTTTGGATAGCCTGTGGCTTGGTTATTGCAGGAGCCGTTATTTGCAAATTTTCCATTATTGATAAAACCACAAAAGAAACTGCCTTTAAATAAAATTAAGTTTAATTAAATTAGCATTCCTATCCATAGCACTATCTGTTAGATTATTTTTTTGAAAAAAGAAGGAATTTAAGGTATTATGAAGTATAAATATAATAAAAAAAATTAAAATTTGAGGATAGAGATGTGAAATTTGAAATATCGGAAAAGTTTAAAAAATTGATAGTCGATACCGGGCGAGAATTATATAAGCAGAGTTTAACCATCGGGACCTGGGGGAATATTAGTGTTTTGGATTCTGAAACAGGCCTGGTTTATATTAAGCCAAGTGGAATGGATTATAATGAAATTAACATCGAAGATATCATTGTGGTTGATAAGAAAGGAAAAACAATCGAGGGGATTAGAAAGCCATCTATTGAGATGCCTATACATCTTTCTATATATAATGCCAGGAAGGATGTAGGAGCTATAGTGCACTATCATCCCATTTATTCGAGTGTGTTAGCAGTAACCGGCTCTAGTCTTTCGGGAATTTGTGAAGATTTTGTCCAGGTAGTGGGAGAAAAAGTTTTATGCGCAAAATATGGATTACCCGGTTCAAAAGAATTAGCTGAGAATGCAGTTGCCAGTTTAGGAAATAGGAATGCAGTTTTTCTTCTGAATCACGGGACTCTCTGCGTGGGTAAAGATATGAAAGAGGCAATGAAAGTCTGCTATGTAGTAGAAAAAACAGCTCATATTTATATTTTAAGTAAAAGCGTTGGAAAGTGCAGGATAATTCCTGAAGAAGATATTAAGGTAATGCAAGATTTTGCCAAAAATTCCTATGGAAAGCAGTAAAACAAGTTTAGGTAATAATTTAAAAAGAAGAATAAAATTATTTTTTGATTTTTAGAGGATGGACAATATGGAAGGTAGTAAAAAAACTAAAAAACAACTTATAAATGAATTGGTAGGTTTGCGTAAAAAGATTGTTGAGTTAGAAGATGTAAAAGTCAATCACAAACAAGTGAGGAATAAATTTGTAAAATCTGAAGAACTATACCGTTTAATTGCTGAAAATACCAATGATGTGATTACTTTACAAGACTTTAATTTAAAAGCAACCTTTACGTATGTCAGCCCTTCGATGAAAAATGCTACCGGATATGAACCAGAAGAATTACTCGGGAAATCTCCTTTTGATTTCATACATCCCGATGATAGAAAAAAATTATTTTCGCTACTAAAGGAATATATGAATGCTAAAGTAAAAAAGCTCCTTACTGGTAAGGAATCTACTATTACTGAGAGAATTGAATATCGTTTTAAAGATAAAGAGAGAAATTGGCGCGATTTTCAAAGCACCGGAAATATTGTAGGAAACCAGCTACTTTTTATCACCAGAGATATTACTGAAAGTAAGAAATCCGAAGAAATAATAAAACAATCTGAGAAGAAATACCGTACTCTCTTCGAGAATATGCCTGGAGTCTACTATCGTGCAGATAGAAAAGGAAATATCATAATGGTAAATCCTCCCGGAGCCAAATTAATGGGTTATAACTATCCCGAAGAGATTATAGGGAAAAATCTGGTTAAGGATTTTTATTATATTCCTGAAGATAGAAAGATATTTTTAGAAGAACTGGAAAAGAAAAAGGGAAGCATCAAAGACTATGAAGTAACCATAAAAAAAAGAGATGGTAACCCAGTTGTTGTCTCTACTTCCAGTCAATACTATTATAACAAAGAAGGGAATGTTGCTGGAGTGGAAGGTATTTTTGTGGATATTACCGAACGCAAACAAAATGAGAAACTACAACAAGTTCTATACAACATTTCCAAGGCTGCCAATTCCCCCATTACTCTTGACCAGCTTTATAAAACTATCCAACAAGAATTAAGTATCATCATCGATACCACTAATTTCTTTATTGCTTTAATAGATTACCAAAAAGATGAGGTTTGCTTTCCCTATTTTGTAGATGAAAAAGATAAGAATTTCCCTATTATC
>DAOUTX010000136.1 GCA_030668465.1 Atribacterota bacterium
CTACTGTTATTAATGGAAATTTTTTTGTTGGTACATCGTCCCAAATGGGAAACATAAAAATAACACACCCTTAATTAGTTGTTAGTATTTAGTATATCGTATTTCGTAAAGAAACAGAAATCAGAAGCCAAATTAATATATAGTATTTAGTATTTAGTAAAGAAAAAAGCGGATAGCGTAGAGGATGCAATGATGAATAATGAGACTATAGTTGCAAATCTACAAAAACAGATTTCGTATTACAAGTTATACATTACACAATTAAACGGCTAGCCAACTTAATTAATTGGCAAATTGGTCCAATACTTAATTTTAAATTATGGTTTTACGTTTTTTGCTTTTAGTTTTAAACTTTAATTTATTTTGCTTTAAATTCATCAGGAGATTTGTTAATTAAATTAAAATCATATAATATTTTTTTAACAATTCTTTCTGAGGCTTTTCCGTCTCCATAAGGGTTAATATTTTTTGACATTTCTCTATATTTATCTCTATTGTCTAATAGTGTAACAACCTCTCTACAAACCCTTTTTTCATTAGTTCCAATCAATTTTACTACTCCTGCTTCAACTGCCTCTGGTCTTTCTGTTTCATCCCGTAAAACTAATACCGGCTTTCCTACGGAAGGTCCTTCTTCTTGTATTCCTCCGGAGTCAGTAAGCATAATATATGATTTAGACATCAAATTAATCATATCATCATAATCTAAAGTATCGAGAAGTAGAATATCTTTTTTATTTTGCAATATTCCCTTAACGTTTCTTCTTATTTCAGGGTTTTTATGCAGAGGGAAAATTACTGATACATCAGGATGTTCGTCGATTATTTTATTTATTGCTCGGCAAGTTTTCCTTAATGGTTCTCCCCAATTCTCTCTTCTATGCATAGTCACTAAGATAATTTTTTTATCAAATATTTTTTTATTCTTTAGTAGGGGCTCTCTAAATATATAGTTCTCCTTAATCATTAAGAACAGAGAATCTATTACAGTATTTCCGGAGATAAAAATATCTTCTCTTTTTGCTCCTTCAGAAAGCAAATTTTCACACGATTTTTTGGTGGGAGTAAAGTGGAGATCAGTTAGTACACTGGTTAGATGGCGATTTACCTCTTCGGGAAAAGGATAATATTTATTGTGAGTTCTAAGCCCGGCTTCTACATGACCTATTTTTATTTTCTGATAAAATGCAGCTAAAGCTCCAGCAAAGGTAGTAGTAGTATCACCTTGCACTAACACCATAGACGGTCTTTCTTTTTTTAATATTTTTTCAATACCTGAAAGACTATTCTTGGTAATATTTGATAAAGATTGACCTTGTTGCATAATATTTAAATCATAATCAGGTTGAATCTGAAAAATTTCTAACATCTGATCTAACATTTCACGGTGTTGGCCAGAAACTATAATTCTATAATCTATAAGATGGGAATATTTTTTTATTTCTGAAATTATGGGAAATATCTTTATGGTTTCGGGACGAGTTCCGAAAATCATAGCAATTTCTATTTTATTCATAATGAATCTCAACTACTCCTGCTTCTTTTAGCATCTTTTGTGCTAATTCATCAGGGTATTTTTCTTTATAAATAATCTTCCTTATTCCTGAATTTATGATCATCTTGGCACAAGTAACGCAAGGTTGAGTTGTGCAATATAATACGCTGCTTTTTATACTTAAGCCATGTAATGCAGCCTGTACAATAGCATTTTGTTCAGCATGTAATCCCCTGCATAATTCCTGCCTTTCTCCGGAAGCAACTTTTTTTATTTCTCTTAAACATCCTATTTCTAAACAATGGGGCAGCCCTCTGGGAGCACCATTATATCCGGTAGTAAGTATTCGCTTATCTTGTACGATTACTGCTCCAACTTTTCTTCTTAAACAGGTAGAACGCTTGGAAACTAATTCAGTTATTTCCATAAAATATTCATCCCAGGTTGGACGGCTCATAAATCTACAACTCCCTTAATAAATTTAGTATATAGTATATCGTATATTAAAAAAGTTAAAAGTTAAAAGCGCAAAACCAAAGCTTAAAACTTAAAATTAAAGAATATCTTTCAGGTTAATCTAAAGAATTACTAAAAATGTTAGGTTCAGGTATATTAATTCTCATGGGTAAAAATAAGTTTTGAGTTTTGAATTATGGTTTTTCGTTTTTCGCTTTAAGTTTTTAGTTTAATCTGAATAATACTTATATGTTGTATGGAATTCTTATATTGTACGCTAAAAGTTCTACTTAAATTTAACTCAATACTCGATACTCGATACTATATACTAATTTACTAATTTATTTTGTTCCGAATAGTCTATCTCCAGCATCACCTAAGCCTGGAACTATATATCCATGAGAATTTAATCTTTCATCAACGGCTGCTGCGTATATCTTTACATCTGGATGGTATTTTTGTAACATATTTATCCCTTCCGGAGCAGCAATTAAGCACATAAACTTTATATCTACCGTGCCACATTTCTTGATATAGTCTATACAGGCAACAGCTGTACCTCCGGTTGCTAACATTGGATCAACAATAATAACTTTTCTATCTTTAATGTCAGACGGTAATTTAGCATAATATTCTACGGGTTTTAAAGTATCAGGATCACGATACATTCCAATATGTCCTACTTTTGCAGGAGGAATAAGTTTTAATATTCCATCGACCATGCCTAAACCTGCTCTTAAAATAGCTATAATAGCAATATTTTTCCCTGAGATTACTTTACTTTTAGTCTTGCCCATGGGGGTTTCAATTTCAATTTCCTTTAATTCTATTTCTCTGGTTGCCTCATAAGTTATTAAATTAGATAGCTCGTCTACTAACTCTCTGAATTCTTTCATCTGAGTATTTTTATCTCTTATTAAAGTTATTTTGTGTTGTATTAAAGGGTGGTCTAAAATGATTACTTCTGACAATGACTTTTCCTCCTTATTTATATAGTATCGCGTATCAAGTATCGAGTGGAACAGAATAGTAACAGCACGTAATGTACAGAACGCGGGAAGGCAAAAGACTAAAAAAATAGTATCTCGTATATAATGAATATACTATAAGAAATTTAGGGTCCAGAATCCATTAGTTAGAATTAAAAAATTAAAGGTCTAAATTAAACGCTAAGAGTTTCTCAAAATCTTTGCCCGATACTCAATACTCGATACTGGATACTGGTTCAATTTATTTATAAATCTTATCTTCTTCTTGTTTTATTTTATTCAGGCGATTAATATGCCTTTCTTCCTGACTAAACTTAGTATTTAACCAAACTTTTACAATTTCTTTAGCCAATCCTACACATATCACTCTTGCCCCTAAAGTCAAAATATTGGTATCATTATGTTCTCGGGTATTTTGAGCAGAAAATATATCATGACATAATGAGGCCCTGATGCCTCTAACTTTATTGGCAACTACGGACATACCAATTCCGGTTCCACAAATTAAGATTCCTCTGTCATATTTTCCGCTTTTTACTTCTGTGGCAACTTTAAAGCCGATGTCTGGATAATCAACAGATTTCTCATTTTCACAACCAAAATCTATATATTCCACTTTAAGTTCCTTTAAATACTCTTTTAAATTCTCTTTTAACTGATAACCTACGTGATCACTTCCTAAAGCTATCTTCATCCAATATCTCACCACCATTATTTATTATTTTCTTCAGGAATTTTATCTAATATCTTTTCTAAGTTTTCTTTTAACTCTCTTGCTACAATTCGATAAAATTCAATTTTTCTCCCAATCGGATCTATTATTCCATAATTCCTCTTGTTGTTTTGATTGTTTTCAGATTTATTATTTAGGGCAAATTTCTTAAGGAGAAATGTCTTATTTTGGGTAAAGGGAAATTCTTTATGAATATATTCCTTATGTTC
>DAOUTX010000186.1 GCA_030668465.1 Atribacterota bacterium
AAAAGAAATAGAAATTGATAAAAATGAATTCTTTTTAAAAGTTTGTTATATAAATCATCATAATCTTTCTCTGTTACGAGTAATATTTCCCCATCTCAATCCTTCTTTTTGTGGTCTTAAACCATCCTTTGGTACCGGAGATCGCTTGGGAATAGCTACTCCAGCGCATCTTCAGGCTTTCCAGGGTAAAGATATTTTTCCGATTTTAGCTCAGCAGTCGGTTAGGGAGATGGCTCGAACTGAGAGAAATTGGCAGAAAGTTTTAGATGATACAATATGGGGTTGTTTTGAGACAGGTTACATTGGCCCTTTTGGGGCCGATGCTGACCACGTAAAAGAAATTAAGGAATTAAAAGAAGCAGCAGATTGCGGATATACGATGTTTACTTTAGACCCTTCTGATTTTATTAGAAACGATATTAAAAAGTTAGATAAACAAGAATTAGGCCAACTTCATAATCAAATTCCTAATAGCAAAGAAATAGAAGGGTTGTATTTAAGTAAGTCATACAAAATTAAGGGACAAGAATTAATTTTTGATGAAAAGTCATTAAAAGAAATTACACTTACTTATTCCGAAGCCATAAATCATATACTGAAATGTTACAAATTTTTAAAAAATTATAAGAAGAATGATTTTGATTTGGAGATCTCTGTGGATGAAACTCCCACTATTACCTCTCCTCTGGCACATTTGTTTATTGTATTGGAATTACAAAGAAGGGGAGTAGATTTCCAGAATTTAGCCCTTCATTTTTTGGGAGATTGGCAAAAGGGAATAGAATACATAGGCGATGTAAAGGAATTTACAAAAGAATTTTCTTTACATGCAGCTATTACTAAAGAGATTGGAAGGTATAAACTGTCTCTTCATACCGGGAGTGATAAGTTTTCTGTTTATCCTATTTTTTCTCAGGAGACAGACGGTCATTACCATATCAAAACTGCCGGGACCAGCTGGTTAGAGGAAGTAAAAGTAGTTGCAATGAAAGACCCGGTTCTTTATCGGAAAATTCATCGATTTGCTCTTAAAAATTTTGAAAAAGATAGAGCTTCTTATAATCTAACTACAGATCTTTCCCGTATACCCGATATAAATACAATTGCAGATGATGAATTGGTAAATCTTTTCAAACAGAATGACTCTCGTCAGCTTATTCATATAACCTATGGTTCTATTTTAAAGGCAAAGGATAATAAAGGAAAATATATCTTTAAAGATAGAATCTACAAAATATTATTTGAGCATGAAGAAGAGCACTATCGAGAGCTTTCTAATCATATCAGGAAGCATTTGGAACTGTTAAAAGCATAAGCTTTGTTATTTGGTTAACTAGTTACTTGGTTAGTTGGTTTTATAATGAAAAAATAAAAAGCAAAAAAACTAATTTGGTACATTTCATCTCGTATATTAGTATAAAGTGGATAGATTTAAAAAGAAATATACAATGCTCTATTTATAAATGATTCTAAATTATAATTTTCGCTTAATTGGTTGATTTAACTTGTTGTTTAAAGTCTGTCTTAACCAACTAACCAGCTAACTTGATATATTTGTTATTATAAAACTATCGAATTTGAGAATAGCAAGAAGGAGGGTATCCATGAGAGAAATTTTAGAGATGTTTAGTTTAGAAGGGAAGACTGCGGTAATTACCGGGGGTGCTGGGATTTTAGGTTTTGCTATTGCCCGAGGATTAGGTAAAGCAGGAGCTAAAATAGCCCTATGTGATATTGTAAATGCCGATGAAGTTACCCAAGAATTAAAATCAGAAGGGATAAAAGCTGAAGGTTATTATTTAGATGTGATGGATATTAAAAAGATTAAGATCTGTCGAGATGAAATAATGAAGGATTTTGGTAAAGTAGATATCCTGCTTAATGCAGCTGGAGGAAATACAAAAGAAGCGACCACTTCAGAAGAATTAAAATTTTTTGACCTTCCTCTTTCAGCTTTAGAGAAGGTGGTGGGGCTTAATCTTTTTGGGGGGGCTTTACTCCCCTCGCAGGTTTTTGGAAAAATTATGGTGGAGAATAAGGAAGGAGGTTCAATTATTAATATTTCTTCTATGAGTGCTTTTTGCCCACTTACCAAAGTACCAGGATATTCTGCCGCTAAAGCAGCGGTAAGTAATTTTACTCAGTGGTTAGCGGTTCATTTTGCTCAAGAATATAATAAAAGCCTTCGGGTTAATGCCCTTGCCCCGGGATTTTTTCTAACCAGTCAGAATCGGTTTTTGCTTACTGACAAAGAAGGCAATTTAACTCCTCGGGGTAAAACCATAATTTCCCATACCCCTATGGATAAATTTGGTGATCCAGAAGATTTAATCGGAGCATGTCTCTGGCTTGCCTCTGATGCTTCAAAATTTGTTACCGGAATCATTGTTCCTGTGGACGGAGGGTTTAGTGCTTTCTCGGGAGTTTGATTCGTATATAGTATATAGTTATAGTGAATAATAAAGAGAAAGAGTGTAGAGCGTTTAGCGTATAGAAATACAGTAATATGTGACGAGTAATAAGTAACTAGTTTCGGGTTATAGGTTGCAGGTTTCGAATAAAAAACTCTATGGAATTAAACAACTACCAAACCGGGTAACTGGACAACTGGCTAACTAAAAACTATGATTAAAAAATGGAGGGGAAAAATGAAGAAACAAAATATTGGATTAATTGGCTTAGGAGTAATGGGCCAAAATTTAATTTTAAACATGGAGGATAATGGCTA
>DAOUTX010000234.1 GCA_030668465.1 Atribacterota bacterium
AGCTTTATGCGTAGAGTGGGGTGTTAAACATCTTACCGAAGGAGCAGAAATTCCCAGGAAAGTAATTCCGGGTTTCTTTGTTTTCACCCAAGAGAATGTTAACGACCCAGAAGCGCAACAGTATATTTACAAATAATTTTTTAGAGATTGAAAGTTTTTAGATTTAATATATACGGCAGGGGGTAAAATACTCCCTGCCGTATATATTATCTTATAAAAGGAAATTTTTATGGCTAAGCCAAATAATGATTTTTTTATCGATTTTGAAAAACTTAGCAGAAATAGAACGATACTCTTAGTGGGTAGAAATTGGGCATTCATTTTTCTTACATTCATGTTAATTTTGTTCAGTTTTTTAGGAAAAAATTTTTTTAGTCTGAAAAATTTTAATAATATTATTTTAGGAGCGAGTTCTCTGCTTTTATTGGCAAGTGGAGAGACTTTTGTGATTATTAGTGGAGGTATTGACCTTTCCATTGGTTTTGTTATGGGTTTTGTCTGCATCAGCTCTTCTATTATTATGCGAGATTTAAACGCCGCTGGTTACTCTCCAATTATTTCCATGATGACAGGTTCACTTATCGGACTTTTATTAGGTCTTATTCCTGGATTTATTAATGGTTTTTTTGTAGCTAAATTAAGAGTACCTCCCTTTATTGCAACTTTAGGTATGTGGGGAATTGCCAATGGTTTAGCCTGGCGGCTTTGCGAAGGATTCCCCGTTGGTTTTTTACCTTTGCAGGTACGAGACGTTGGTAATGCCTACCTGGCTTATTTTTCTCCCAAGAAGGGCTTTTCCTTTTTGATAAAACCTGAACTGACCGAAAGGGAGGATATATTAAATTTAGTAAAAGTTATTCCTATACCTATTTTATTAATAACCTTTATTCTGATTATATTTGCTTTTATTCTATCTCGCACCAGGTTTGGACAGCATACTTATGCTATTGGTGGGAAGGTTGATGCGGCAACAAGAGCAGGTATTAATGTTCCCTTACATTTGATTAAAATTTATATTATTTCTTCTTTTTTTGCAGCAGCAGCTGGCGTATTATTAGTTTTTAAATTGAATATGGGTGTGCATACCCAATATACTTCCAGTTATGAACTTTTTGCAATTGCAGCGGTAGTTATAGGCGGAGCAAGTCTTACAGGTGGTAAAGGAACAATCTGGGGTACTCTCATCGGTGTATTATTAATTGGGACCTTAAATAATGGCTTGATGATGATGGGGTTACCTATTTTTTATCGATATATTGCCACCGGCTGTATCTTAATTATTGCCATTTTGATTGATCAGTTCTTTCCGGAGTTGGTGCATAGAGAATGATTAATTATAATAAAACAAGAGAAATAGGAATTAATATACTCAGAAGGTGGATCTTAATATTTCTAGTTGGGGAAATCGTATTTTTTAGTATTGTCGGAACGAATTATCTTAGTTTAAAGAATTTACAAAATATTCTGGTAGCCTCGACAACTGTGCTTTTATTAGCCACCGGAGAAACTTTTGTTATTATTACCGGGGGCATTGACTTATCTATTGGATTTATGGTTGGGTTTAGCTCAGTAGTAAGCGCAAAAGTAATGGTTAATTTATGGGCAGCAGGATTTTCTCAACCTTTGGCGATAACCATAGGTATATTAACCGCCCTTTCCTTAGGACTAATTCCTGGATTTATCAATGGTTTTTTAGTGGCAAAACTAAGAGTACCTCCCTTTATTGCAACTTTTGGTATGTATGGTATTGCCTATGGGTTTGCCGAGATTATCTGTAA
>DAOUTX010000145.1 GCA_030668465.1 Atribacterota bacterium
ATCTCCTACTTCTAAAACACTAAAATAAACCGCCATATTTGCCTGTGAGCCGGAGTGAGGTTGCACATTAGCATGCTCTGCCTTAAATATCTCTTTAGCCCTTTCTATAGCTAAATTTTCTACCACATCGATGTATTTACATCCACCATAATATTTTTTCCCAGGATAACCTTCAGCATACTTATTAGTTAAAACTGAACCTTGTGCTTCCAATATTTCCGGGGAAACAAAATTTTCTGAGGCAATCAATTCTACGGTGTATTTTTGACGGTTTTCTTCATTTTTTATTGCTTCAAATACTTCTGGGTCCACTTTCTTTAAATTACTCATACTTTCCCTCCTTATTTATTTTTATTGTAGGGGTCTGGTTCATCCGACCCACCCTTATATTTCTTAAAGATTTAATATTTTTGGAAACCAGGTTAATATTTCATAACCTGACTCAGTTATCAGAACCGAATCTTCAATCCTAACTCCGCCAACTTCAGGTAAATATATTCCAGGTTCAATGGTAACTACCATTCCGGGTAGTAAAACCGTATCATCAATGAAAGAAACTCGAGGCAATTCGTGGATATCTAACCCTACTCCATGACCCAAACCATGGCCAAAATATTCTCCATAACCCTTTTTTACAATTATATCTCTTGCTACAGAATCCACTTCTTTGCACCTTATACCCGGCTTTAAAAATTCGAGGGCTGCTTTTTGGGCTTCCGAGACAATAGAAAATATCTCTTTCTGTTTTTTGTTTTCTTTACCCATAATTACAGTACGAGTTATATCAGAATTATAATTCTGATAATTCGCTCCCACATCAACAATTATAAGTTCTCCTTCGAGAATCTTTTTTTCAGATGGTTTTCCATGAATCAAAGATGACCTTTTACCCGATACTACAATTATATCGAAAGACTCTTTCTGGGCGCCTTTTTTTCTTATAGTATAAGCTAACTCAGAGGCAATATCAAGTTCTCGAACACCTGGTTTTATTATTTCAAATACATCCTTTAAACTTTCCGTGGTTATCTGAGCAGCTTTCTTCATTTTAATGATTTCCTCTTTATCTTTTAGCATTCTTATCTGTTCGATAATGTTTTCAGTGGGTAGAAATTCTATAGAATCAAAACTATCAGAATATTTTTTAAAATCAGCATAGCTTAAATTATTGCTTTCAAAAGCAATTTTTTTTATCTTACTTTTTGCTATTATCTTTTTTAATGCTAATATCCGTGCATCCTTTTTGTTTGGTTCATCGGTTAAAATTTTAAAATTAGGGCTTTCTTTTTGAGCCTGTTCGGTATAACGTGAATCAGTTAGCAAATAATTTTTACCGCTAGCCTCAATCAAAGCAAATCCTTCTCCATCAAATCCGGTTAAATAATTTAAGTTTTTTAGGTCAGTAACTAAAAACCCTTCGATTTCTTTGTGTTCTTTTTCTATTTTGTCTCTAAATATTTTTAATCTCTTTTTAATCAAGACTAATCCCTCTCCTTCCATACTTTTCAACAATTTTCTGGCTTGTCTCTTCTATAGATAAATCAGTTACATCAATAATATAATCTGCCGCCGGAAAACTTGGAGTTTTTAAATTTAAGATATTTTTTGCAGATTGAAAAACATAATTCCATTGGCTGAGCAGCTGAGATTTTTCATCTTTAAATTTATTTCTTTTAAAATTTATTTTACTGGTAACCAAGCTAACTACCAAACCATTCTGCTTCAAGGCTTTAATATTTTTCACATTTAAAATGCTTCCGCCGCCAACCACAATTACTGTATCAGAAACATTTAATATTTTTTTTATTATATTGTTTTCTAAAGACCGGAATTGTTTTTCTCCAATTTTTCTTAATAATTCTGGGAGTTCTAATCCGCGCTCTCTTTTCATAATATCATCAGTATCTATGAACTTCATCTTTAATCTACCTGCTAATTCTTCTCCAATTTCTGATTTATTCGTCCCTTTCAACCCGACTAATATTATATTTTTCATTATACTTTAATCTCCCCTACCAAATCATATTCGGAAGCTTCTGTCACTTTTACCTTTACGAATTTTCCGACTTGAGCCCTGTCCGTTCTTAATACAACTTTTCCATCTATCTCCGGAGCATCTGCCCGGGTTCGTCCAATGACAATTTTTGTTTTCCCCGATTTTATTTCATCAATTAGTACTTCTATTTCTTTTCCCAGGTAAGAATTATTTATTTCTTCTGAAATCGACTGCTGGGTTAACATTAATTCCTTCAGACGCTCCTTCTTAATCCGCATAGGAATTTGTTGGGGAAAGTTATAAGCCGGAGTCCCTTCTTCCCGGGAAAAAACAAAAGCGCCTAACCTTTCAAATCGAAATTCCTTTACAAAATCCAACAATTCTTCAAAATCTTTATCGGTTTCACCCGGGAATCCCACCATAAAAGTAGTGCGTAAAGTTAAATTCAGAATTCTATCTCTTAACTTATTAATTAATGAAATAACATTTCTTTTTTTTATCGGTCTATTCATTCTTTTTAGTATTTTATCACTTATATGCTGTAAAGGTAAATCCAAATAGGAACATATTTTAGGATAATTTGCTATAACTTCAATTAATTCATCATTATAATGAGTAGGATGGGTGTATAAAAGTCTTATCCATCTTAAATTATTTAATTCGAGAAGAGAAAGTTTTTTTAACAATTCAGCTAATTTATATTTTCCATAGAGGTCGATTCCGTATAAAGTTGTATCTTGACCAATTAAAATTATCTCGGAAAGATTTTGTTTTTCGGAAAGACCTTTTACTTCTTCGATTATATCTTCTATTTTTCTACTACGATGATTTCCTCTGATTTTTGGTATAAGACAATAGGAACAATTATTTTGGCAGCCTTCGGATATTTTAATATAGGCATAATGCTGAGGGGTTAAAATAGTTCGAGGGGTGGTGTAGTCGTAAAGAAAATCAGATTTAGAGCTTACTTTGATGATTTGTTCACCTTGCAAAACTCTTTTTATTGCATCATCAATCTCTAATAAATCTCCTACTCCTAAAAAAGCATCGACCTCAGAAAGTTCCTGATAAAGATTGTCATCTTTATATCTCTGGGGAAGGCATCCGGTTACTATTACATGCTTTATCTTTCCTTCTTTTTTTAGCTTTACCAGATTAAGAATTTCTTCAATGGATTCTTCTACTGCATCTCTTATGAAACTGCAGGTATTTATAATTACTATATCTGAATTATCAATCTTCTCACTTATTTGGTATCCTTTTTCTCTTAACTTCCCACAAATTACTTCAGTATCAACAAAGTTTTTAGGACACCCTAAGGATTTAATGCCAATTCGCATATTTTCTAATTATCCTCTCTTGATTAACGAAAAAACCTATATTTCTGTTTATTCTCCATATCTATTGCTTTTACGTGTCCCGCCACCACCTCAGGCGGACTACCCTTAACTAAACCAATTAAACATAAAATTCCAATAAAAACATCTTCAAAAAATCCTAAAAATGGAACTAAAAAATCAGGGATTAAATCATAAGGTGATAATATGTAAGCAATTGCTCCATATACCAATAATTTTAAATAAAAGGGAACTTTC
>DAOUTX010000046.1 GCA_030668465.1 Atribacterota bacterium
GAAAGGATGAAGAGGGCGCAGGAAGAAATAAGTTATGGTAAGATATCGGGGGCAGTAGGCACTTTTGCCCACATTGACCTCCATGTCGAGGAATATGTTTGTGCAAAATTAAGTTTGAAGCCAGCTGAGATTTCTAATCAAATTATCCAAAGAGACAGACATGCCTATTATCTGGGTACTTTAGCAGTAATCGCCAGTTCTTTAGAAAAGTTTGCCACTGAAATAAGGGGGTTACAAAGGACTGAAATTTATGAAGTAGAAGAAAAATTTTCCACTGGGCAGAAGGGTTCTTCAGCTATGCCTCATAAGAGGAATCCTATAATTTGTGAAAGAATTTGCGGACTTTCTCGAGTAGTTAGAGCTAATGCTATGACTGCTATGGAAAATGTAAATCTATGGCACGAGAGAGACATTTCTCATTCTTCTGCAGAGCGGATTATTATTCCTGATAGCAATATTCTAATCGATTATATGTTACAAAAATTTACTAATCTTATTTCTAATTTAAATGTATATCCTGACCGAATGAGAGAAAATTTAGAAAAAACCAAAGGTCTGATATTTTCTCAAAAGATAATGTTGGAGCTTACCGAAAAAGGTCTTTCTCGAGAGGAAGCTTACCGGATGATGCAGGGAATTTCTATGCGGGTTTGGCAAGGTCAAGCTGAATTTAAAGAACTTTTATTGAAAGATCCGGAAGTAAGTCAATATTTAACAAAATCAGAGATAGAAGAATGCTTTGATTATCAGACTTATTTAAAAAATATAGACCCAATATTTATCAGAGTATTTGGCCAATAGAATTACCTGAATAATAAACTTTGAAAAAAAACAATAAAAAATAACAGGTACAACACACTTACACTCTCTCCTCATTTTTTTAAAAAAAATAAAAAATATATTAAAATATATTGATTAATTGCAGAGATTTTGATATATTATCTTTTATATTTTAATGATTTTTTAATACTGCGCAAATATCAAGAAAGTAGATGATATATGCAGCTAATTTTTTAAAGAAGGAGGAGGCGATATATCGTCATATATCGCGAAGTTAAGGGACGAACTACAAATTACTCTTTAATATAAAAAATATTGCTTTTATTTAATAGAAGAAAGGGGTATTAAATGAAAGAACAACCGATTGGTTTTTTAGATTCGGGGTTAGGTGGTTTATCGGTAGTGAGAGAAGTTAAAAAAATACTTCCCCGAGAAAATATTGAATATTTTGCTGATAAACAGCGTCAACCTTATGGTGAAAAGAGCCAATCAGAACTTATTAAATTTACTTTACAGATAATTAACTTCTTTTTAAAGAAAAAGATTAAAATTTGTGTTATTGCATGCAATACAGCTACCGCTGCCAGCCTTAAACAAGCAAAAGAACATTTTTCCATTCCCATCATTGGGGTAATTAAACCAGCAGTTCAGGATGCTATAAAGAAGACTTCAAGCAAAAGGATCGGAGTTATTGCTACCGAGTTTACCACTAAAAATGGAGCTTATCCTAAAGAGATTAAAAGCATTGCCCCCGAAATAAAAGTTTTTTCTAATTTTTGTCCCGAATTTGTCTCTATAGTTGAGGCCGGTAAATTTACTGCACCAAAAACCTACGAAGTTGCCCGAGAATATTTAAAACCCTTAAAAGATGAGCAAATTGACACTTTGATATTAGGCTGTACGCACTATTCTTTTTTAAAAAAGATAATATCAGATATCATGGGTCCAGGAGTAATATTAATTGATCCATCTGTTAGCACCTCATTAACTTTAAAAGAAATTCTAATTCAAAAGGGAATCTCAAAAGAAGAAGGGAAAAGTAAAGAAAATTACTACACCACCGGCTTACCAGAGAAAGTAAAAAAAATCGCTAAAATCATTCTAAGTAATGATAATTTTGAAATCCAAAAAGTAAAGTTAGAAGGATTAGAACAAAATATTTAATTAGCATTAACTATTGAAATATTAAAGTAAACTTTGGCAGTGTAGTTAGGTATAAATAAGGAAATTGTAATTTATTGTTCTAATTTTTGACTTCTTGCTTTTTACTACTGACTTTTATCTTTTATTTTCTTAACTAGCTAACCAGGTAACTAACCAATCAACAAGTGAAGTAATGTGTAACCTGTAATAAGTACCTCTTTTTATAATTTCAGAAATTTAATCTTATTACTCATTACATATTACTTATTGCATATTGCTCATTACTGCGATTATAACGCGATAAACAATACTAATTTATTCTGTCACCTGGTTTTTCCCTATTATTTTCTTAACTAACTAACCAGATAACTAACTAACCAACTAACAAATTCTTACGAGATACGAGATACGATATACGAAATACGAATTAATAGTATGTAATTATTATAAAAATATGTTAAAATTATTATAAACCTAGTTTTGAGAAGGAGGTAGGTAAAAATGAAAGCTGAAAAAATCTGGATGGATGGGAAGATGGTCGATTGGGATGAGGCAAAAGTTCATGTATGTACTCATGCCCTACATTATGGAAGTGGAATATTTGAAGGAATAAGAGCTTATGAGACAGAAAACGGGACAGCAGTTTTTAGATTAAAAGAACATATTAACCGTTTGTTTAATTCAGCAAAAATATTTAAAATGGAAATTCCCTATACTAAAGAAGAATTCAGGCAGGCAGTCAAAGATACTATTAAAGCAAATAAACTTAAAAGTGGTTATATCCGGCCTTTAGTCTATCGTGGTTTTGAACAATTAGGAATAAATCCATTTAAATGTCCGGTTAATTGTACTATTGCTGTTTGGGAATGGGGTGCTTATTTAGGCGAAGAAGCATTAACTAAAGGGATTAAAACTAAGATTTCGAGTTATGCCCGAAGTTACATAAATTCAACTTCTCAAAAAGCCAAAGTTTGCGGTAGTTATGTTAATTCTATCTTTGCTAAGATGGAAGCAATTGAAGCAGGGGTAGATGAAGCCATCTTATTAGACACAAGAGGCTTTGTAACAGAGGGATCAGGTGAGAATATATTTTGGATTAGAAATGGAGTAATTTATACAACTCCTACTGCCACAGTGTTAGAAGGAATTACACGTGATTCTATAATAAAAATTGCAAACGATATGGGTTACCAGATTCAAGAAAAATATATATGTCGAGATGAGCTTTATATATCAGATGAGGTGTTTTTTTCCGGCACAGCTGCTGAAGTTACTCCAATTAGAGAGATTGATAATTACCAGATTGGCGAAGGAAAGCGTGGACCTGTAACTGAAAATATTCAAAAGAAGTTCTTCGATATCGCTAAAGGGAAAGAAGATAAATACTTAAGTTGGCTTGATTATATTTAAAATAAAAAGAGTGTCTAACGCTTATAAAAAGAAAGGAAGGGGAAAGATGACCATTTCAAAAAGAGTAAAAAATATAAATCCATCCCAGACTTTGGCTATTACTGCACAGGCTCTTAAGATGAAACGGGAAGGGAAAAAAGTAATCAGTTTTGCAGCAGGTGAACCTGACTTTGTTACTCCAGAAAATATTAGAGAAAAGGCTATTTCTGCTATAAGAGGTGGTTTTACCCATTACACTACAAACTCAGGAATAATTGAGCTTAAAGAAGCAATATTAGAAAAACTTAAGAAAGATAATAAAATAGAGTACAAAACTTCAGAGATAATTGTGTCTACGGGAGCAAAGCAATGCCTTTTTAATACAATTTTAACTATTTGCGATCCAGGTGATGAGGTATTGTTGCCTACTCCTTGCTGGGTTAGTTATACAGAACAGATTAAATTTGCGGGAGCAGTTCCCATCTTTATTAATATTTATCAGGAGGAAGGTTTTAAATTATCTGCTGCTAAAGTTGAAGAAAAGATAACTCCACGAACCAAATTACTTATTTTAAACAGCCCTAATAATCCTACCGGAGCTGTTTATGAACAAGGGGAATTGAAAAAGATAGCACAGCTTCTCTTAAAATATAATATCTATTGTATATATGATGAAATATACGAAAAATTAGTTTATGATGATGTAAAACATTTAAGTATAGCTTCCTTAAGTGAGGAAATAAAAGAAAAAATTATTACTATAAATGGTGTATCCAAATCTTATGCCATGACTGGTTGGAGAATTGGCTATGCTGCAGGTCCAGAGGAAATTATCAAAGGTATGTCCAAAATCCAGGGACACAGCACTTCTAATCCGAATTCTATTGCTCAAAAAGCCAGTATGGAAGCTTTAAATGGTGATCAAGATACCGTCAAAGAAATGAGAAAAGCATTCGATAAGCGAAGGAAATATATGGTAAAAAGATTAAATAATATAGAAGGAATTTCTTGTCTTAGACCAGCTGGGGCTTTTTATGCCTTTCCTAATGTAAGTAAAATATTGCAAAGAGGCATAGAATATAATGGTAAGAAGATTAGTGATTCATTTGATATCTCTAATTTTATTTTAAAGGAAGCGGAAGTTGCGTTAATTCCGGGTAGTGCATTTGAAGCAGAAGGATATCTAAGGTTGTCTTATGCTACTTCTTTAGAAGATATTAAAGAAGGGTTGGATAGGATAGAAAAGATTCTAAGACGTTAGAAAGAATAGACATAATATTATCGTGTCTAGAAAATAAGGTAATAAATGTAGGTTTCGATTTATCGAACCCGCTAAAAAAATTACCAAAATAAGCCGAGTTGGATAAATCCGAACCCTACAAAAAATTCAAGAGGGTATCACCTACCAATATAAGCTTATGAAAGAAAATCGCTTTGTAGTTTATAGATTGCAAAAATTGGCAATTTTGCTCAGGATTTTAGGCTTTGATGTCCTGTATTTTCAAAATGAGGATTATATATCAGTTATTAATCTGACTAAAAGAGAGTATAGAATTTTATTGTCCAGGGTAAAGTTTTTAAAAAAGTTGCCCTGGATTTTTTATCTTAACAAAGACGATCTTGATGGGCAATTAGAACAGATTATAAAAGAATTGAAATTGAAAGTAAATAAAGAAAGTCTATTTAGTAGATGTTCAAATTGTAATAATCTCTTGCAAGAAGTTCAGGACTAGGAAGTTAAGGGAGAAATTCCCTTAGATGTCTGTGGGAGAGGCTATTGGTTTAAAAGATGTCTTAATTGCGGAAAAATATTCTGGAACGGGAACCATATGCCAACTTTAAAGGAAAAACTTAAGAAACTGGGTATCCTAACCTGATTACCCAGATTAATAAAAAGATTACACAGATAAAAGATAGGAATCTAATACCAATGAACAAATAAAATATTACACCTAATTATTTTTTAGTAGGTATCGTTTGTAACCGCAGGGGATATTGTAACCCTCTACAAATGCTTCTATCTTATCGGTGTAATCTAAATGTAATCTGTGTAATCAATTATAATGAATATTATACAGGAGCTGTAGAAGAAAAATATGAAGAAATTAGATAATTTAAATTCGAGACAGCAAGAAGCAGTAAAAGTTAAAGAAGCCTCAATATTAGTTATTGCCGGTGCGGGTAGCGGAAAAACAAAAGTTCTAACCCATAGGATTGCTTATTTAATTTTTCAGAAGAAGATAAATCCCAGAAATATATTAGCTGTTACCTTTACTAACAAAGCCGCTCAAGAGATGAAAGATAGAATTGAATTTATAAGTAAAGATATTTCCAATAGAAAGATAATGGAAGGTTTATGGATGGGTACTTTTCATTCTATTTGTGCAAGGATTTTACGTCATGAGATAGATATCCTGGGCTACGATAAAAATTTTGTTATTTATGATAAGGGCGATCAGCTTAGCATGATAAGAAGATGTCTTAAGACTCTCGATTTAGATAGTAAAAAATATAGTCCAAATATTATTTCATCTATAATAGATAAAGCCAAGAATAATTTGGAGGATGTAGAGAAATTTGAGTATAATGCCCTGAACTTTTATAAGAAAATTGTGGCCAGAGTGTACAAACAGTATCAAGAAGAATTGTTTGAAAATAACGCTCTGGATTTTAGCGATTTGATTTTATTAACTGTGAAACTCTTTAAAGAAAAGCCTGAAATTTTAGAAAATTATCAGAACAAATTTAAATATACCTTAGTGGATGAATATCAGGATATAAATTTTGCTCAATATCAGTTAGTAAAATTACTTTCGGGAAAATATAATAGTTTATTCGTAGTGGGTGATCCTGACCAGAGTATTTATAAATTTAGAGGAGCTGATTTAAGCAATATTTTAAGATTTGAACAGGATTTTCCTCACAGTAGAGTAATTAAATTAGAACAGAATTATCGGTCTACTAAAGTGATATTAGAGGGAGCTAAGAATCTGATAAAACATAACAGAAATCGTAAGGAAAAGGAACTATGGACTGATAAAAAAGGTGGGGAAAAGATAAGGTGTTATGAAGCAACCAGTGCCCTTGATGAAGCAGTATTTGTAAGTCAGAAGATTATAAAATTAAATAAGGAAAAAGATAAAGATTTTAAAGATTTTGCTATTTTATACAGGACTAATGCGCAATCGAGAGCTTTTGAAGAGGTTTTTAGTAAAGAGGGCATTCCTTTTCGGGTAGTAGGGGGATTAAGATTTTACGAAAGAAAGGAAGTAAAAGATATTCTGGCTTATCTACGTTTTATTCATGATCAAAAAGATGGAGTAAATTTTTTAAGGATTATTAACAATACCAAATTAGGAATAGGCAGGATTACTTTAAGTAAAATAGAAGAATTAGCCAGAAAAAATAATTTAAATTTTCACCAGGCCTTAAAACAGGGATTAAAGGCAATAAAAATAGCTACAGACAGGAAAGAAGCAATAAATAAATTTACTTCCCTTATTGATGAGCTTAATGAAAAGAAAAAAGAAATCAAAGGGAGCGAACTGCTCGTAGAGTTAATAAAAGAAATCAACTATTATGAGGAACTAAAAAAAGAAGGGGAATTCAAAGCTCAAAGCAAAATCGAAAATATAAAGGAATTGATCCTGGCAGTACAAGAGTTTGAAGAGAACAACGAAGATAAATCCCTAACCGCCTTTTTAGAATACGTTGCTTTAATTACGGATATTGACCTTTACAAAAGAGAAGAGGATGTAGTTACAGTTATGACCCTGCATAGTGCCAAGGGTTTAGAATTTCCGGTGGTTTTTATTACCGGGTTTGAGGAAGGTATATTTCCTCATTCTCGTTCCTTGAATAGTGGGGAGGAATTAGAAGAAGAAAGAAGGTTGTGTTATGTGGGAATGACCAGGGCGAAAGAAAGGTTATATTTGACTTATACCTGGAGAAGAAATTTAAATGGTAATACCTTGTTCAACAGTGTTTCTCGATTTCTTTCTGAAATTCCAAAACATCTTAAAGAAAAAGTAGGTATAGAAAGGGGAGAAGAAATTCCTTCACTTGATAATAGAAGGGAAAAAATTGAAGTAATCGTGGGAGATAAGATAAGGCATGCGGATTGGGGAATAGGGGTTATATTAAATAAAATAGATACTGAAAATGATATTTTTATAACTGTGGATTTTAAAAGAGTGGGACTAAAAAAATTATCGATTAATTTCGCACCATTGGAGAAAATATAGCGTATAGAAGTACAGTGATGAGTAATTTGTAATGAGTAATGTGTGGGAGCTCGATTCATCGAGTCCCCACACATCTTACGCCATACTCGATACTATTGCAATGCTTCTTCATTTATTTCGATTTCTGATTTGCTTTTTAATTCTTCTAAGAGATTTTCAAAAGCTTCTTTTTGTTTATCAGGCAGCAAAGTCTGAATAATGTCCTCTTTAACCTCTTCAAGAGTTTTAATGGTTTCTGGTTTTTTCTCAGTGATTTTTAAAATATGGAAACCGAAATCAGTCTTAATTACTTCGCTTAATTCTTCCAATTCTAAGGCGAAGACTACCTCTTCAATTTCTGGGATTATTGTACCTTTAGTCGAATATCCCAAATCTCCACC
>DAOUTX010000100.1 GCA_030668465.1 Atribacterota bacterium
AAGAGCATCTAGAAATAGCGAATTTCTGTAGATGGCACTTTATAAAACTAAGAGGAGGTGGTAACAAGTAAAATCAGTTCATCTAATGTCTTGAGTAAATTTTCAAAATTTTAAAAGGAGGTTTTTAAAAATGCGTAAAAGTTATTTAACAAAATTAATGAGGATAGGAATAACAGTTATAATGGTTTCTTTGCTCATCTCTATTGTTTCTATTGTAGGAGCAACAGCTGGGGAGGAAAAAGTTTACGAGCTAAAAGCAAATATTATTGGCCCAGGTCCCGTAGGAGTAAAAAAGGCTGAAAATATAGAATTAGCAGCTCACGAGCTTAATCAGATGTTAGAAAGTATGGGTTCACCAGTGAGAGTAAAAGTATCTGTGGAGTTTTCAGCATTGAAATGGGGTCCGTTTGCTGATAAGTTTTATATTGATTTCAAGGCTGGCAATGCTCCTGATATAACTAATTTAAGGTGGGACCCAAAACTTGCAGACGACGGTTTTATTATTCCGGTGGATAAATACATTAATATGTGGTGGGATCTTAGTTATTACGATTTCTATAGCAATTTATGGAAAGGTGTAACCTGGAAGGATAAAATCTGGGGAGTACCTAATGATATAGCTCCTGCAGGTGCATGGTACAGGAAGGATATATTGAGAAAATTGGGATATACTGATGATGAAATACTAAAGATGCTACCATTAGATGGCAAAACTACACTGGATAAACTGGCAGAGGTGGCTAAAGAGGCAGTGGATGCAGGTTTGGTTGAATATGGTATTCTCCACAGACCAAGCAAAGGAGCAGGTTTCTATGCAACTCTACTTGAGTTTGATACAAAATGTTATAATCCAGAAACAGGTAACTTAGTGCTTGACGAACCAGCACTGTTTAAATATTACCAATGGCATGCTGATATGGTCAAAAAAGGAGTAATTCCACCTGAACCACCATCCTGGGGGACTGTACATGCTACCTTTGTTGAGGGTAAGACATTTTGTACCCTTGCATCTCATGTCGGAACACCAGGAGAGTGGATAGAGAAATATGGTTTAACGGATGAGGCTTTAGAGAACGACCTTGGTTTTCTTCCTTTTCCACCTTCCGTAAAGGATGGTCAGCCAATATCAATCCATGAATTTGCTCCATATATGATAACCAGCCAATGCAAATATCCAGACATTGCAGCTTTATTGATAATGTATGCAACCTCACCAAATGCCTGTGCAATACATTCTGCACATACATTGCGACCACCATATAGGGGATCGGCCTTAGAAAATCCATTGATTAAAGATAACGAATATATTCAAAGAACTGCTGCCTCTGCACTGACTATTCAACCTGTTCCAGTACATCCAGACTTCTGGGATTATATGACTCGTGCATTCGATGCCCTTATAGGTGTTGAGGCTGGTATAATTACTCCGATTCAAGCTGTAGATGATTTGAAAGCCTTTGCTACTACTATACAGAATGTGGAATTTATAAAATGATGAAATGAGCAGAATAAGAAGAGAGGGCTTTTAAGGCCCTCTCTTATTTTTGGAAATTGCTTATTCTCATAAATTAATTGAGCTTAATTTGTGTTTATATTATGAGCTGAGAAAGGAAAGTAAATGAGAAAAAATTCCTTAAAATTCCATTCCCATTGGTTCTTTTTATCTCCCAGTGTCCTTCTTGTATCATTTTTCTATTTTATTCCGGTTGTGCTGGTCTTCACTATCGCTTTTACTAATATGGATCAGGTATTTAGCTGGCGTTTTGTGGGTTTAGTTAATTTTTTAAGACTATTCACTCTTAAAGACCCATTGATACCGAGAATTATTAAGAATACCATTATTTATATTTTCAGCGCACTTCCCTTAACTATTATTGGGGCACTTTTTATATCTTTACTTACTATGAGAATTAATCGAACAGCAAGTCTAATTTTTAGAGCTATATTCTTCTTTCCCAGATTAATGCCGCCTGTAGTCTGGGGTTTTCTCTGGATGTGGAGTTTTGAGGGAACGCGCTACGGAGTCTTCAACTCAATTTTAGAAGGATTTGGTGTCTCACCAATCCATTGGTTTATTGAATCTCCTATGCTTATTGTGATATGTGCCAATGGATTTTTGGGTATTTCATTGGCGATGCTTATCTTCACCTCTGCAATTGCATCTATTCCTAAGGACTATACCAGGGCAGCAGAGATCGATGGAGCTTCTTTCTGGCAAACATCGAGATTCATCATAATTCCTCTATTGAAATGGCCAATTATGACTATGACAGCATGGCATTTAATGTCCTTTATAAACTCATATGTTTATATTTTCCTGATTACTGGAGGAGGGCCATATCATGCTACTGAAGTATGGGCACTTTACGGGTATAATAGTGCATTTAAAAATTATCAATATGGTTATGGAAGCAGTATAATGGTGATACTTGTGATAATTAACTTGATCCTTCTCGTAGTTTTACTGAAAGCCTTTGGTATGAGAAGAATGATCGAGCGCTCAAGGATAGAAGTATGAAAAAAATATTTGATAAATGGATAATTTATATAATACTTTCACTTATTGCTATCCCATTTCTGATAATGTACATTGCTTTCTTTGCGCAAGCTTTTAGTAAAGGGATGTCACTCGGCATCATTCCTCAAAAATTAAGTTTCTCTAACTTTAGTTTCCTATGGAGTACGATTCCATGGGGTTTAGAGAAAACCAGAATATGGGGTATTTTTTTAAACACTTTCCTTTTTGCTTCCATATCAGGCCTTGCAGTAACAGTTGTTTGTACATTGACAGGTTATGCTTTGTCCAGGATCGAATTTCGCGGAAAGGCTTTTTTATTGTCTATGCAATTAATACTCCATGCCATTAGTGGACAAATCCTTTTAATAGCCATATTTTTCTTGTTACTGTATACAAAACTCTTATATAAAATCCCCGGCGTTGCATTAGCAAGAGCTTCACTGGAAATACCGTTAGGAGTTTGGATGATAAAGGGATTTTTTGATGCAGTGCCCTGGGATATAGAAAGATCTGCTATGATAGATGGCTGTACTCGATTTCAGATATGGTACAAGATCTTCCTTCCATTAATCAAGCCCGGTCTAGGGGCAGTATTTATATGGGGTTTTCTGTTTGCATGGCATGATTTTATTTATGCTTATACCTTGCTTCCAGGTACAGTGCCATTACTTTCAACTTTAGTTCAAGGTCTTCTTGCAACTGAGGTAGTAGATTATGGAGTAATTGCAGCAATATCACTTTTTTATATGTTGCCACCTTTATTCCTCTTTGTTTTCCTCCAGAAAGCATTGATGAAAGCCCCCATAATGGGTGGTAAGGGAATGGCATAAGAAGATGTGCAAAGGGTTTTTGCAGAGGAAATTGAACAAGGAAGGTAGATTGAAGGAATGAGAATAAAAGGGTTTGGCGTAAATACACGCAGGACCGATGGAAATTTCTCAAAACTTGAGAATCAGCTTACCTATCTTAAAGAAGCTGGTTTCGAATACCTCGAGGTTTCAGCAGATGTGGTAGATATCATTGGTGGAGGAAAAATTATCCCAAAAAAAATTAATAAACTTCTTCGGCTTCTTGAACGCTACAGATTTAAATATACTGCGCATATGCATAATGGAATTAATTTAAGAGATAGCCAAGATAGAGAATTTCAACTTGCGTCATTCAAGTCAGGTATTGAGTTTGCTGGAATTATTGGCGCGGAATTATTGGTCTGTCATTTTGAAAAAGAAAGCGATGATCCAGCTAAAGAATTTCTTTTTCGAGAAGCTATTCTTGAAGGACTTGAATATGCTAAAAAATGGAAACTTAAAATTGGAATAGAGAATATCGAGATAGATAAACTTTCCAAAGTTGTAGATTTTGTAAAAGAGATAAATGAACCAGATATTATACTAGTATTAGATATAGGACATGCTTTTCTTTCTGAACATTACTTTGGAGAAAACTTTCTTGTAAGTATTGAGAGAGCAGCAAGTATGGTAAGCCATATTCATCTAAGCGATAACTTCGGACGATTTGAAAAAATGAGACTGGAGAACTTTGATCTCTATCGGGTTTCAAGTTACACTACCAGACTCAATCTAGGCAGGGGAGACCTTAATCTGCCACCGGGGTGGGGTGTTATTCCATTTAAGGAAGTTCTTGAAATCCTTAAGGATTATCAGGGGATAGTTATACTTGAGTACTATCACGATAAATATCTGGATTTTAATCCTGATATTCTTAAGGAAACAAAGGCATTCTTTTCAAAGTATCTTGCAAAATGATTTAAAAGATTTTTAACTTTATATGTTTAGAGCAGAATAATGAAAAAATCTAATAGTGAATTTTATTGCTGCTTTTTCTTTTGATATCTTAATTAATGATAGTATTTTTATTGAAAAACATAATAGAATAATTTTAGATCTTAAGCAATTATCAATGACAAACTTAATGAGTATTTTCAATCAAAGAAATTTCAAAATATTTTTCAAAAAAAGAAGGATTTTTAAAAATTATGTCGTATAGTTAAACATGGAATAAAGAATTTTATAGCTATTTTTTTATTCTTAACTAATAAAAACTATTTAATAAAAATTCTTTATTTTAATTTTTAAACAAAATGCAATCGAATGCATAAAGTTAGTGTAATTTTTGACTTAAGTAAGGCATAAAAATAATAAGGAGATTTTCAAAGAAAATGGAAGTAAAGCTTAAAGATTTAAGTAAAGACTTTGGAAAAGTAAAAGCAGTAAATAATTTTAACCTCGAGATAAATGATGGTGAGTTTGTAGCTTTACTTGGTCCTTCGGGATG
>DAOUTX010000139.1 GCA_030668465.1 Atribacterota bacterium
TGCTGTATATCGGTACTTCTGGTTATAGTTATGAAGATTGGATAGGAACCTTTTATCCCGAAAATACTGATAAAAAGGAGATGCTTAAACTATACGCCCAAAAGTTTAAGGTTACTGAGATTAATTCTACATATTACCGCATACCTCATCCGGCATCCTTTTATTATTTACAACAAAAGGTTCCTGCTGATTTTAAGTTTACAGTAAAAGCCAATCAAGAAATGACCCATAGCCGGGAAGAAAATCCCGCTATTTTTAAAGATTTTAAAGAATCCATAAAGCCCTTGCTGGAGGCAGGTAAATTCGCCTGTGTGTTAGCTCAGTTCCCCTACTCTTTTTATAATACTCCTTCTAATCGGGATTACCTTCTCCGCTTCAAAGAAAGAATGAATGACTTACCTCTGGTAGTAGAATTTAGAAATTCTTACTGGATAAATAACGAAACGTTCAGGATTTTAAAAAACAACGATATAGGTTTTTGCTGTGTAGACCAACCTCAGCTCAAAGGTTTAATTCCTCCTATAGCTGAGGCTACTTCTAACCTGGGTTATGTTAGATTTCACGGTCGGAATAAGGCCAACTGGTGGGAACATGAAAAAGCCTATCAAAGATATGATTATCTTTATAGCGAAGAAGAATTAAAAGAATGGATACCTAAAATAAAAAAGATTTCCGAGAAAACTAAAGACCAATATATTTTTATGAATAACCACTATAAAGGTAAGGCAGTTAAAAATGCCTTAATGTTGATTAAACTCCTTAAAGAAGAAATAAAGACCGGAGAAATTAAAGAGAAAGAGCAAGAGCAAGAAAAAGAAAAAGAGGAACGGGATTAAAGAAAAATTGCTTATATTTTTTTTGCCCTTTGAGCAAACATACGTTTTATATTGGTTAGTTGGTTGGCTAGTTACCTGGTTAGCTGGTTAATTGATAATTAGCAATTAGTGATGAGTAATAAGTGACAAGTTACGGGTTGCGGGTTATAAATTTTCTTCATTTTGTCATTGCGAGGAGCGAAGCAACGAAGCAATCTCAACCCGAGATTGCCACGCCCCAATAAATCGGAGCTCGCAATGACAGAGAACATAACAAATCAATAACTGATAGTTTAAAATCTGAAAAATGACAACTAAAAAGGGCAGACACAAGGTCTGCCCCTACTAATGGCTATTCACTATTTATTATTTACTAACGGCTAATAAAACCAGCTAACCAAGTAACCAGCTAACTAACTAACTATTAAATAGGAAAGGTGTTTTAAAATGGATATGGTACATTTGCATGTACACTCTCAATACAGTATGCAAGACGGGCTCTGCAGTCTTGACGATTTAATTAAACAAGCTGCTAAATTTAAGATGAAAGCAGTGGCTTTAACTGACCATGATGGGCTCTACGGAGCTATTCAGTTTTATAAAAAAGCAAAAAGTGCAGGAATAAAACCCATCGTCGGCTGTGAAATACGGATAAAAGATAATCAAAAATCCAATCAAGCCTATCATTTTATTCTTTTGGTCAAAGACAAAGAAGGATACAGCCACCTCTGTCAGATTATCACCAAAGCTCATCTATCTAATCCCGGCTCTATCCCGGCCGTAGAAAAAAATATTTTAGCCAAATACAGTAAAGGAATTATCGGGTTAAGCGGATGTCATAAAGGGGAAATACCTTCTCTTTTTTCGCAAAAAAAGACCAAACAGGCTGAGGAGACCGCTTGCTGGTATCAACAGATCTTCGGTAAAGAAAATTTTTATTTAGAATTATCCTTTCATGGCCTGGGCAAAGAAAAAGAAATTAATTCCCAATTAATAGAAATGGGACGAAAGTTAAAGATTCATGTAGTAGCAACTAATAATGTCCATTACTTAGAAAAAAAGCAGGCCTCCTCTCAAGGTTTATTAAATAAAATTGCCAATTTAGGGACAAAAAAAAGATTCTACCATCAAAAACTTGAGACTGATGAATATTATTTTAAATCTCCCTCAGAGATGGAGAAAATATTTTTTCAGGTACCTCAAGCCCTTAAAAACTCAATTGAAATTGCTGAAAAGTGCAACTTAGAACTTAATTTAGGAGAAATTCATCTCCCTGCTTATCCTCTACCCTCTTCTTATTCTGCCCAGGATTATTTAAAAAAACTTTGCCTAAAAGGGCTTAAAAAATATTATCCCGTCCCCTCCCCCAAAGTTATAAATCGTCTGCAATACGAATTAAAAGTAATCAACCAGATGGGTTTTGCCGGATATTTTTTAATCGTTCGGGATATAGTCCACTTTGCTAAACAAAACAATATCCCGGTCGGACCGGGGAAAGGTTCTTCTGCCGGTAGTTTAGTCTCTTATCTTCTTAATATAACCGAGGTAGACCCTTTAAAATACCAACTTTTTTTTGAAAGATTCCTTAATCCGGAAAGAATAGACCTTCCGGATATAGATATTGATTTTGGCCAGTTGGGGAGAGAAAAAGTAATCTCTTATATCTTTAAGAAATTTGGAAATAATCGAGTAACTCATGTCAGCACTACCTCCACCTATGCCGCTCGCTCAGCCATCCGAGACACAGGAAGAGCACTGGGCTTCCTTCCTCGGGAGATAAATAAAATTGCCCAACTTATGCCTATATTTTCCTCACCTGGAGTAATTAAGGCCTCTTTAAAAAAATTACCTGAACTGCAAAAGCTTCCCCAAGACCAGGAACCTCTTAAATCGTTATTCTCTTTTGCTCAAACCATAGAAGGAAAACCCCGGCATCTCTCCGTACATGCCTCCTCAATGATAATTTCAGATCGACCACTTTCCGAAGTAGCCCCTCTGGAAATAACTAATCGGAGAGAGATAGTTAGCCAATATGAAAAAGAATCCATTAAAGATTTAGGCCTATTGAAAATGGATATTCTGGGCTCCCGCAGTCTTACCGTAATTAAAAAGACTTTAGAAATGCTAAAAGAAGAAAATATAAATATTAACCTTGGCAAAATTCCCCTTGATGATAAAGCTACTTTCTCTGCCCTGCAAAAAGGCAGGACTCTGGGAGTCTTCCAATTGGAAAGCTCGGGGATGTCCTCTCTTCTAAGGAGGCTTTCCCCTTCACATCTAAGTGATGTAATTGCTGCCCTATCTTTATACCGACCGGGTCCTTTAGATAGTGGGATGACCGAACATTATCTTAAAAGAAAGCAGGGTGAAGAAGAGATAGACTATCTACACCCCAAATTAAAACCAATCTTAAAGGATACTTATGGAGTTATCCTTTATCAGGAACAGGTTATGCAGGTAGTCTCTGCTTTTGCCTGCCTTAGCCTGGGAGAAGCCGATCTCTTTCGTCGAGCCATTAGCTCCCGTTCACCGGTAGAAATGGAAAGGCAAAGAGATAATTTCCTTAAAAAAGCTATTCAACAAGGAAATACTAAAGAAGAAACGGAAAAAGTTTTTTACCTGATCTCTAAATTTGCTCACTACGGTTTTAATAAGGCTCACAGCACCTCCTATGCCCTAATCTCTTTTGTAACCTGTTATCTTAAGGTGCATTATCCCGCTTACTACCTGGCTTCCATGCTCACCTACGGTATGGGTTATTATTCTCCTGACCGTTATATTCAGGAAGCCCGACGCTTCAAGGTCAAGGTGCTTTCTCCCGATATAAATAAGAGTGGAGCTGGTTTTACTGTAGAAGATGGGGCTATTCGAGTGGGACTGGGTAAGATAAAGGGCATGGGAGAAAAGCATTTAAAATCCATTTTATCTCTCAGAGAAAAATGCAAAAGATTTAACTCCCTGTATGATTTCTGTTACAAAACTACACCTTTAAGAATTAATCAA
>DAOUTX010000094.1 GCA_030668465.1 Atribacterota bacterium
AATAAAGTTAATAAAAACATCAAGACCGTGGCAGTAAATAAAGGCGTGGGTGATTCAGTAATAAGTATTCATCCGAAGCTTGCAGTAGAAAAAATTAAAGAGAGTGTGGAGTCAATACTAAAAGGAAATATTGGTAAATGTAAAATTGAATTACCGGAGCACTTTAAAGTAAAATTATCATATAAAAAACATGCAAGAGCATTTAAAGCATCTTTTTATCCGGGGATGAAACAGATTTCTTCTACCAATTTAGAATTTGAGACAGATAATTATTTTGAAGTTTTGCGGATGTTAATATTTGCAATATGAGGTTTAAGTGGAAAATTAAAAAATAAACAAAAATAGATTAATTAAATTTTAAAATTTATGGAGAGGTGAAGTTATATTGAAAGAATTCGAGTACCTTAAACCAGATTCTATCAAAAAAACGATTTCAATTCTTTCACAGTTCGGAGAGAAAGCACAAATTCTAAACGGAGGAACAGATTTAATTGTAGAGATGCGGGATAAGATTATCCAACCGGAATATTTAGTTGATATCAAAGCCATCCCCCAACTTAATAGAATAACTTATAATAAACAGGATGGATTAAATATCGGGGCAACTGTTACTCTTAATGAAATTTCAAATTCAAAAGTAGTCCAAACTCATTATCCTATTTTAGTTAAAGCCTGTAAAACCGTAGGCTCGTATCAAGTACGCAATCGGGCAACTCTGGCAGGGAATATCTGTAACGCATCACCAGCTGCAGATACTGCACCACCTCTTTTGGTTTTAGAGGCAAAGGTGAATATCATTGGCCCGACAGGGGAGAAAATAGTTCCCATTAATCAATTTTTCACGGGCGTAAAAAAGAATATTCTCAAAAAAGGAGAAATTGTAACTTCTATAACCATTCCTCCCATAAAAGGAAAATGGGTTGGAGTTTACTTAAAACAGGGGCGCAAGAAAGAAGTTGACTTAGCAACAGTGGGAGTAGCTGTAGTATGTATAAGAGATGAAGTAAGGATTGCTCTGGGAGCGGTTGCTCCCGTACCAGTCAGGGCATTTAAGACAGAAGAATTATTAAAAGGAAAAACAATAGATGAGTCGCTTTTAGAAAAAGCTGGTAGATCTGCTTTAACCGAGGTTTCGCCCATTTCGGATGTTCGGTCTTCACAAGAATACAGAGAAGAAATTATTAAAGTTTTGGTGAGACGGGCAATTCTTCAAGCAAAAGGAGGGCATATTTTATGAAACACAAAATTCGTTTTACCATAAATGGCGAAGTTAAAGAGATAGAAGTCCAGCCCAACAAAACACTTTTAAAAATGCTCAGAGAAGACCTTGATTTGATAGGGGTAAAAGAAGGCTGTGGTGCTGGCGAGTGTGGCGCATGTACGGTGTTAGTTAACAATAAACCGGTAAATTCATGTCTGATGCTGGCTGTAGAAGTAGACGGAAAAGAAATTCTAACTATTGAAGGCTTGTCAGATGGTATTAATTTAGATCCTCTACAAGAAAGTTTTTTAAAACATAATGCAATCCAGTGTGGTTATTGCACACCGGGTATGGTGATGTCTGCCAAGGCACTGCTTAATAGAAATTCCCATCCTAAAGAAGAAGATGTCAAGGAAGCCCTTGCCGGTAATCTGTGTAGATGTACCGGATATAAACGCATTGTAGATGCGGTGCTTGATGCTGTCAAGAAGGGAGGGGGAAAATAAGATGTTAAAATATGTAGGTCAATCAGCGTTGAGAGTAGATGGAGTTAGGAAAGTTACAGGTTTTTCAAGATATACAGATGACTTAAAATTATCCGGGATGTTGTATGCCAGGATAAAGAAGAGTCCTTACCCCCATGCCAAAATATTAAAAATTGATACCTCAAAGGCAGAAAAATTACCCGGAGTTAAGGTAGTTATAACCGGGAAGGATGTGCCTATTCGGGTAGGGCTCTATCTGGAAGATAAAACTTTTTTAGCCATTGATAAAGTGAGGTTTATAGGGGAGCCGGTTGCGGCAGTCGCCGCGGAATCGGAAGAAATTGCTGAAGAAGCGGTATCCTTGATAGAAGTGGATTATAAAAAACTATCGGCTGTATTCAGTCCCTTGGAAGGTATAAAACCCGATGCCCCTCTCATCCATGAAGATTTGGGCAGCTACAAGCACGCTTCGATAATTTTACCCCAGAGTGGTACAAATATAAGTAACCACTATAAAATTCGGAAGGGAAATACCGAAGAAGGTTTTAAAGAAGCGGATTTTGTTTTTGAAAATGAGTTTTATGTCCCCCATATACAGCATAGTGCTATTGAGAATCATTGCGCCATAGCTCAAGTGGATCCTGAAGGTAAAATCACTGTTTGGGCAGGTTGTCAATCACCTTATACAGTAAGACGTACTTTGGCCACTGCATTTAATATACAGTTAAATAAAATTCGAGTTATTTCTCCCGCTATAGGTGGAGGATTTGGTGGTAAAGCAGGTACAACTCTGGAAGGAATAGTCATCCCTCTAGCTCAGAAAGCTAATTACCGTCCGGTAAAACTGAGTTTTTCAAGAGAAGATGTTTTTACAAATACTTTTATTCGTCAAGGTATGCATGCTAGGATTAAAACAGGAGTCACAAAGAGTGGCAGAATTGTTGCCGAAGAAAATAAATTCTACTGGGATGGCGGCGCATACACCGAATATGGGGTAAATATCGCTCGAGCTGGTGGGTATGCCTCCACCGGACCATATGATATTCCCAATGTAAAAGCTGATTCTATTTGTGTATATACCAATCATCCGGCAGGTGGTCCATACCGGGGTTTTGGTATGTCTGAAATACATTTTGCCATAGAACAAAATCTGGATATTGTTGCACATAAAATTAAAATGGATCCACTTGAATTCAGGAGAAAGAATGCCTTAAAAGATGGTGGTAGAACAGTAACCGGACAGGTTCTGGAGAATGTTGGTTTTGTAGAATGTCTGGATAAGACTGCCAAAGATATAGAATGGGATAAAAGAGTCAAGAAGGTATCTGCGACAAAATATCGGGGTAAGGGTATTGCGGGTATGTATAAGGCACCATCAATGCCCAATAATGTTGGTTCTTCAGCAATTGTGAAAATTAATGAAGATGGGACGGTTAACCTATTGGTTACTGCGATGGATCTTGGTCAGGGTTCAGATACCGCCTTAACCCAGATAGCCGCTGAAGTACTTACTATTCCGATTTCTCAAATAAGCATAATTACTGGAGATACAGATTGTACTCCCTATGAATGGCAGACAGTGGCCAGTCGGACTATCTATTGTTGCGGAAACTCAATTAAAAGAGCGGCAGAAGATGCGAAAAATCAGATGTTAAAATTAGCATCATTAAAATTTGGTATTCCCGAAAATGACCTTGAGTTAAAAGATGGGCAAATCATTTCAAAAAATTATCCTGATAAAAAAGTAAAAATTGCCGATTTGGCTATGGGCTTAACTATGCCTGATGGATCCGGAATACATGGTCCGATTATCGGAAGGGGAGCTTTTATTCCTCCCGACGTAAAAGATACTGACAAGGAAACCGGTCAGGGAGATAAGCCGGTAGCTTTTTGGACCTTTGGAGTGCAGGCTGCAGAAGTTGAAGTTGATATAGAAACAGGAGAGGTAAAGGTCTTAAAAGTTGCTGCTGCCTATGATGCAGGGAAGGCTATAAACCCTGAACTTGTCTGTGCTCAAATAGAAGGTGGTATTGTTCAAGGTTTAGGATCCGCATTATTAGAAGAGATGAAAATTGAAGAGGGAAAAGTTTTAAATCCTTCATTTGTTGACTATAAAATTCCTGCTATCGGAGATGCCCCTGAAATGAAGATAAGTATAGTTGAGGTTCCTGAACCTACGGGACCATGGGGGGCAAGAGGAATCGCAGAACCCTGTATGGTGCCTACAGCACCGGCTATTGCTAATGCAGTTTTTGATGCCATTGGTTGCAGAATTAATTCTCTGCCCATTACTGCGGAGAAGGTTTTAAAGGCAATTAAGGAAAAGAAGAAATAAACTTGATAACTTGATTATAAACATACTCTGATATGCCATATCTATTTCCTTCTTTGGTTCCTGGTAAACCAAGATTTCCTACAATTTTAATTAAAGTTTTTTTCAATCATTTTTATTGACAAAAAGAGCTTTACCCATTTATGATATTTAAAGTAAAGAGTGAAAAATTAATAAAAAATTTTATAGGAATTGTTATGCTGTTAGCAAAGTTTGTAGCTTCTGATTTAATTGATGCTCTTACCTCTAAAACAGATGAAGGAATTGTTCATTCGGTATTTGATCATGCTTGCAATATTCAATTAGATAGAAATAGATTAGTTACTCTTATTTCTCCAAAGCTTTCCAATTGCCCGTCTGCGATTAAATTAGATATTGCAGAAGACCGAAAACTATGCTCTATTGGCTTTAAAGCCGGGATGAAATCTGTTATAAATAAAGATGAAATAAAGATACCCGAGGCCTGTCTTTCTATCAAACTTACCGGGGCCAAGATATGGGATTCATCACCTTTATTTTTTAGATCTAAAATTTCAGAAGAAATGCTCAATGAAAATATAGAAAAAATTCGTGACTTGACCCTAAAATTTGGAGAAATAGAAGGTGTAGCTTCTATTCTCGATGAAAATAAAGTAGATAATAATTATAAGAATTTTATTGTAAATTCTGTAAAAAGATTAGCAAAGGGAATAAGTGACTTTGATTTTAAGGAGATAACCGAAGCTTCAAAACGGCTTATTGGCCTGGGACCGGGCTTAACTCCTGCGGCAGATGATTTTCTATTGGGTATATTAGCCTCCCTTTATTATGTGGGATATTATTTTGGCAACCGTTTAGAGAATTTAAAAAAGATAGCAGGTTTTATTATTTATGACCTTCCGGGACGAACAACTTTCATTAGTGAAATAATGCTTGGAAATGGAATGAAGGCAAGA
>DAOUTX010000185.1 GCA_030668465.1 Atribacterota bacterium
AGCAAATTATAAGGTGATGGAATTTAGTGGGGAAGTAATTAAAGGTCTTTCTATGGATAACCGCTTTACTATGTGCAATATGGCCATTGAAGCAGGGGCTAAAACCGGGATTATCGAACCTGATGGGATTACTTTGGAATATGTAAAAAGGCGAGCCAAAAGACCTTTTCAGATCTATAATAGTGATTCTGATGCCCATTATGAAAAAATTATAGAGATTGATGTTAGTAAAATTGAGCCCCAGGTGGCTTTCCCTCATCTACCGGAAAATGCTAAATCGATTAGCGAAGCAAAAGGGATTAAGATTGATCAATCCATTATCGGTTCCTGTACCAACGGGAGAATAGAGGATTTGTGTATAGCTGCAGAAATCTTAAAGGGGAAACAAGTTCATTCTGAAGTTAGATTGATTATTATTCCAGCTACTCAGGATGTTTATTTGCAAGCTCTTCGGGAAGGATTAATTGATATATTTATTACTGCCGGAGCCGCAGTGAGCACTCCTACTTGTGGTCCCTGTTTGGGTGGGTATATGGGTATTTTGGCTAAAGGAGAAAGGGCAATTTCTACCACAAACAGGAATTTTGTAGGGAGGATGGGACACCCTGAAAGCGAAGTATACCTGGCCAGTCCTGCCATTGCTGCCGCTTCTGCCATTTTAGGCAGAATAGCTAGTCCTGAGGAGGTGAAATAGAATGATAATTAAAGGCAAAGTTTGGAAATTTAAAGACAACATCGATACTGATGTAATTATCCCTGCTCGTTATCTTAATACCACTGACCCCAGAGAGTTAGCCCTGCATTGCATGGAAGACTATGATTCTGAATTTGTTAAAAAAATAAACCAGGGAGACATTATAGTAGCAGGTAAAAATTTTGGCTGCGGAAGTTCCCGCGAGCATGCACCCATTGCCCTAAAAACAGCAGGAGTATCTTGTGTTATCGCCCAATCTTTTGCCCGAATCTTTTTTAGGAATGCCATAAATATTGGCCTTCCTATCTTCGAATCAGTAGAAGCAGTTGACCGAAGTGTTCAAGGAAATATATTTGAGATAGATACCGAACAAGGTGTGATAAAAAATTTAAGTAAAAATGAGACCTATAAAACTAATCTCCTACCTGAATTCATACAGAAAATTATTTCAGGAGGCGGTTTAAAGGAATATGTTAAAAAAGAATTAAAAAGGAGGAAAATAAATGTATAATATAGCTATAATTCCTGGTGACGGAATAGGCGCTGAAATAATCAGAGAAGGTAGGAAGGTAATAGAAGCAGCTTCTAGTAAATTTGGATTAGAAATTAAATGGAACGAATATCCCTTTGGTGCTGAACATTATTTGAAAACAGGAGAATTAATGCCAGATACAGCTTTAAAAGAAATAGAAGACATGAGTGCTATATATCTTGGAGCTGTTGGAGATCCAAGGGTAAAACCGGGAATTTTAGAAAAGGAAATATTATTAAAAACAAGATTTTACTTTGATCAATTTATTAATTTACGCCCGATTAAATTATATAAAGGAGTTCCATCTCCTCTGAAAGATAAAAATCCTGAGGATATTAATTTTTACGTGGTTAGAGAAAATACCGAAGATTTCTATGTAGGAATTGGGGGAAGATTTAATGCCAGAGCCAACCAAGACCATTTAGAAGTATTAAGAAAACTTTATAAGGCTAAAATCCAAGTAGATTTTAATTTAGAAGCAGAAGAAGAGATGGCCTATCAAGTCGGTTTTATCAGCAGACCCGGAACCCAAAGGGTAATCAAATATGCTTTTGAATTAGCAAAAAAGAAGAAAATGAAAAGAGTAAGCTCAGTAGACAAGGCTAATGTATTGACTAATATCTATGGATTATGGAGAGATGTTTTTAAAGAAATATCCACTCAATATCCTGATATCGAAACCGAATTCACTTTTGTAGATGCGATTACTATGTGGTTTGTTAGAAAACCTGAATGGTTCAAAGTGGTAGTTGCTCCTAATATGTTTGGAGATATCATTACCGATTTAGGAGCAATGATTCAAGGTGGTTTAGGAATAGCCGCCGGAGGGAATATAAACCCTGAAGGTGTTTCTATGTTTGAACCGATCCATGGTTCTGCTCCAAAATATAAAGATAAGTCTATCGCTAACCCTGTTGCCACTATACTTGCCGGGGCTATGATGTTAGATTGTTTGGGGGAAGTAAAAATCGCAAAAGTCATTGAGGATGCAGTAGAAAAGGTCTTAATCGAAGGAAAAGTTAGATCTCATGATTTAGGAGGAGATTCTTCTACTATCGAAGTAGGTGATGAGGTGGTTAGAAAATTAAAACTTTCCCTTTAACTGCTTTTTAGTAACTGTTAAAGCGGTTTTTATATAACACAGATACGAATTAGTCGTTAGTGAATATAACCTAGCGTGGAGCGTACAGCGTACAGCGTTTAGCGTATAGGTGCGGGTAATAAGTGTAAGAAAAATACAAGATTAGAGTTGCAGGTGGAAAGTCACGGTTGTCAGTTATCATTATATAGCGAAAAACTTAAAGCGAAAAGCGAAAAACCATAATTCAAAACTCAAAACTTTTTCTCTCAATTTTTAATTTTGAGTTATAGTTTTCCATTTTGCGCTTTCCATTTTTCGTTTTATTACTAAATACTATTCACTATATACTAATTAATAGTACTTGACACATATGATATAATTTAATTAACAAAAAATAATAGATAGCTAAAAGCAAAGCGTGGGA
>DAOUTX010000031.1 GCA_030668465.1 Atribacterota bacterium
AAATAATCTATATTTACTTTTCCCACAACTGCAAAATCGTGGTTTCCGCCTATACATCTACAGCTTAAATCTTTTAACTTTTCGATGCAATAATTGGGATCAGCGCCATAACCAACAATATCTCCCAAACAAATAAATTCAACAATTTTTTTAATGATTTTCAAAACACTATTAATTGCTTCAGAATTACTATCAATATCAGAAATTATTCCAATCAACATCAATATACTTTTAAAATAAATGTATAAGAGAATATATTAAATAAATGACAGCAATAATTAATGATCTGTATATCTCCCCTTTTCTTCTTGTATTAACTATTGCCTAATTTAAATAAAAAAACGGTGTAATTATAATTTACACCGTTTTTTATGCTCTTATAATTTCTTTAATTCGCATAATTGCTGAATTGGTCGATCTTGCCATTTCGTCTAATTTCATAGTAATAAATTTTATCGTTTCTTCTAAATCTGGAATTATTACATATTCTAATGCATTAACTCTTCGCCTGGTTTTTTCAATTTCATTGGCCAAAAGAGTTATTGATTTGTCTAATTCAGCTACTTTAAGCATTAGAGGTAATATCTCGTGATATTTTTTTAAAGCACTATCAAGCTCAGCAGCAGTATCAACCAGGCTATATGAATAATACTTGCCCTCGCATTTAAATTTATATTGGGGAACATTTACACTCATTATATTTTTAAAAGATACTTCGGTTCTACTTTTTGCTTTCGGGAACATCAAGGTTTCTTCTAAAGTCATTTTGCTCATTAAAGAGGAAACACTGGAAAAAAAAGTATAACATTTTAGAAGTTTTTCTTCTAATTCCTCCCTGACCTGGTGATTCTCTTTCGCTAGACGAACAAATACTTGAATTAATGCATCTCTCTTATCTTTTAATAGTTTATATCCCCGTTTGGCGACAATTAATCTCTTTTTTAATCTAAGTAACTCCATTCGGTTTGGATTAATCTTTAATAGCATTAATATTTTTATCCTCCGTGGTTATATCTGTTGGCAAGTATTTTTCTATAAATTTGTCTTTTATTCTTTTTAATTCTTCTTTTGGTAGGATTGTTAATAATTTCCATCCTATATCTAAACTCTCTTCAATAGTCCTGTTTTCATCTTCACCCTGCTTAACAAAAACTTCCTCAAAATTGTCTGAGAGCTTAACATATTTCTTGTCTATTTCTGTTAATGCAGCTTCTCCCAAAATTACTGCTAATTCTTTAGCTTCCTTACCTCTTGCATAGGAAGCAAAAAGTTGATTCATGACATTTGCATGGTCTTCGCGTGTTTTATTTAATCCAATTCCCTTGTCTTTTAACCGAGACAAAGAAGGTAATACATTAATGGGAGGATAAATTCCTTTATGGTGCAATTCTCTTGATAGAATTATCTGTCCTTCCGTAATATAACCGGTCAAGTCTGGTATGGGATGAGTTTTATCATCTTCTGGCATAGTTAAAATAGGAATTAAAGTAATTGTCCCCTTTTTTCCTTTTATTCTCCCGGCTCTCTCGTAGAGAGTGGCTAAATCTGTGTACAGATAACCGGGGTAACCACGTCTGCCAGGAACTTCTTTACGAGCCGCAGAAACTTCTCTTAAAGCTTCACAATAATTAGTCATATCAGTAAGTATTACCAGCACATGCATACCTTTTTCAAATGCTAAATACTCCGCACAAGTTAGAGCCATTCGGGGAGTTATAATTCTTTCTACTGCCGGGTTATTAGCTAAATTAATAAACATAACACTCTTCTCTATTGCCCCGGTTCTTCTAAAATCGCTTATGAAAAAATTTGCTTCCTCAAAAGTAATTCCCATAGCGGCAAATACAACGGCAAATTTCTCCTCTTTTCCTAATACTTTTGACTGTCGCGCGATCTGGGAAGCAAGTTTTGCATGTGGTAATCCTGAACCAGAAAAGATGGGTAACTTTTGTCCTCTGACCAAGGTATTTAATACATCGATGGAAGAAATACCGGTTTGTATAAAATTGTTAGGATAGTCTCGAGCATAAGGATTAATAGGATTTCCATTTATATCTAATTTTTTTTCAGCGATGATCTGAGGACCATCATCTATAGGTCTTCCCGAGCCATCAAATATTCTTCCCAAAACATCCAGAGAAATAGGCAATTCTATTACCTTACCTAAAAAACGAACCTGAGTATTTGAAACATCAACGCCCCTTGTTCCTTCAAATACCTGGACAACTGCCTTATCTTCAGTAATTTCAAGCACCTGTCCTCTTCTTATTTCTCCGGAAGATAGTTCTATCTCAACTAATTCCTGATATTTTACATCGATTGTTTTTTCTACTACTATTAAAGGCCCAGCCACATCTGATATGGTTAAATATTCTTTAATCATCTTGCTATATTTTCTCCTTCCCTTTAATCGGTTGTTGAACTAATTTGGGATATTATTTCTTTTTCAATTTCATTAAATGTTTTCAGGTTTTTTTCTTCTATATATTTGGCTCTAATTATTTTTGCTTTGACTGGCAAAGCATTTATTTTTTCTATAGTCACTCCGTCTTCAATTACTTTTTCAGCATTTTCGTGAAACATCATAATTAGTTTTAAAATAAGGAATTGCTTTTTTGTGGAACAGTATGCATCAGTACTATCAAAGGCATCTTGAAGTAGAAAATCCTCTCTGATAGATCTTGCTGTTTCCAATACTAATTTTTCATGAGTTGACAGGGCATCAACACCTACTAATCTTACAATTTCTTCTAATTCCGCTTCTTCCTGAAGTAAGGCCATGGATTTATTCCGTAACTCCATATATTCTTCCCCAATTTTTTTATTGTAATATTCTGTTAGCCCGGACAGGTAAAGAGAATAACTTGTTAGCCAATCTATTGCGGGAAAATGCCGTTTGTAGGCTAATCTATCTTGTAAGCTCCAGAAAACTTGAACAGTACGTAAAGTATTTTGAGTAACCGGCTCGGATAGATCTCCTCCTGGCGGTGATACCGCACCGACAATACTTAATGTTCCCTCCTTATCATCACTGCCAAGACATTTTGCTCTTCCGGATCTTTCGTAAAAACTTGAAATTCGAGTACCTAAATAAGCAGGAAATCCTTCTTCTCCAGGCATCTCTTCCAACCTGCCTGATATTTCGCGCATTGCTTCTGCCCAACGAGAAGTTGAATCAGCAATAAGCGCAACATTGTATCCCATATCTCGATAGTATTCCGCAATAGTTATACCGGTATAAACAGAGGCTTCACGAGCTGCTACTGGCATATTGGAAGTATTGGCAATTAAGATAGTTCTTTCCATTAATGGTTTTCCGGAATAAGGGTCAATTAATTCCGGAAATTCTAACAAAACATCGGTCATTTCATTACCTCTTTCGCCACATCCGATAAAGAGAATGATTTCTGCGTTACACCATTTGGATATCTGATGTTGTACTACAGTCTTTCCACTGCCAAAAGGACCTGGTATACACGCTGTTCCCCCTTTGGTTATGGGGAATAACATATCTATTGTCCTTTGTCCGGTAATTAATGGTTCAATGGGAGGTAACTTTTTCTTAAAGGGTCTTGGTTCTCTAACTGGCCATTTTTGTAACATTTTAATTTCGTGAATTGAACCTTCTTGATCTTTTATTAGAGCGATAGTATCTGTAACCGTAAATTTATCTTTATATATTTCTTTGATTTCACCCTGAATTCCGTAAGGGATCATAATTTTCTGTTTAACGACACTGCTTTCCTGGACACTGCCTATAATATCACCGGATATTACTTTATCTCCCTTTTTGGAAGTTGGTTCAAAGTCCCATTTCTTTTTTCTATCAACAGCATAAGCTTCTGCTCCTCTGGTAATAAAATTTCCGCTAGTTGACTTTAATATATCCAAAGGTCTTTGAATACCATCGTAAATTGATGAGATAAGGCCAGGACCTAATTCCACGCTTAGGGGCATATCAGTAGAAAAAACTGGTTCTCCAGGACCGATTCCCGAAGTTTCCTCATAAACTTGTATAGTGGCTAAATCTTTATTTAGTTCAATTATTTCGCCAATTAATTTCTGACCACTGACTTTTACCACATCATACATCTTGGCATTTTTTAATCCACTGGCTACTACTACCGGTCCGGCAACTTTAATTATTTTCGCTGTTTCCATTATTCTACCTCTTTTCTAAATAAAATATCTGTTCCTATGGCTTTTTCTATATTTTTCCTTAATATTTTTAATCCTAAATATTTCTTTTCTAATTTACTGGGTATTATGGTTAAACTTACAAAAGATGTTTTTTGTAATTTTTCTATTTCTTCAAATATTTGACAGGCTATCTCTTCAGTTACAAATATCGCTGCATATTCTGCTTTTACTAATTTATTTAATATTTCTACAGCTTCTTCCTTCTTGTTTGTGGGGAATAAAGAAACACCAAGTAATTTAAAGCCGATTATCGTGTCTCTATCCCCCATTAAAGCAATTTTATACATATGTATCACGTACTCTTTCTTTGATTTTATCAGGAGATAGGTTGTTTAACTTACCCGATATTATTATTCTAATATTTTTTATGTCGTTTTCTTTCGCGGTAACGAATCCTGCCAATGGTTCAATTCCAAAGGTAATATATTTTCCTATTTTTAAAAAATTTAGAATAAAATTATCACTTAACTTTTCCAATTCCATTAAGGAATTATTTTTTTGAAAGTAATTTACTCCCAGTTCAATTATATCTTTATAATCAGTGTATATAAGTTTTTCAAACCAGGAAGATAAAGGAGAATCATATATTTCTACTATATTTTCTGCCTTAAAATCACCTTCAGGAATTAAAAACTCTTTGGTAAAAGACTTTTTCTCCCCTCTTATCTTTGCCCTGATGCAATTAATTATATTATTGAGATCAATATTTATTTTAATAAATCTTTTCAAAAAAAGTTCTTCTGCTTCAATTATTTCTACTTCTTTAATTTTATTAAATAACATAATGTATCTTTCTTTGTCCAAAACAAAATCTATAATCTCAGGGTCTTTTAGTTTGTTATATTCCGAGCAAGTTTTTTTGATTAGAAACTCAAAAGAATCGGGAATATCTTCATATTTTTCTTCTTTAATCGCCAAATTAAGTTTTTCTACATCAATGGTACCAATTGGTGAAACTAATTTATCAGAAAATTCTTGTTCTAAATATTTCGATTTTATAAGTATCTTGATATTGTGGAAATCATACTTGGATGCGAAGGTGAAATAAAGAAAATTAAAAGTAGAAACTTTAGAGATATTTTTTATTATGTCATAAGCGTGTAATAGTTCTTGATTTAATGAATCCTCAAAATCTAAAGGATTATTAAGATCAAAAGAATAATCATTTAAATCACTTTCCATCAATATTTTTAAAGCAGATGCGATATCACTCGATTTTATCATTCTGTCTAATATATCTTTATTTAATAATCCCTTTTCTAAGTTCCTTATTCTTCCAACGGCAAAAGCATATTCTTCTTGATTATTAGTATCTGCGGTAAAGTATTTAAACATTAATAATCCTTCCTCATTAAAAATGCGCAATAAATATTATTGTGAATATGTTAATCAAATAAAATTTTGCTTATTTGCATTTCTGATTCTTCCCGAACGTCTTTTAATAATAATTCTAATGAAATATTTTTCCTTATCTTGCCAGAACCGATAATTACTCCACCTTTTATCGTAAGGTAAGAGCAGGATAATTTTAATACGCCCTTTTCTCCTTTAGATTTTAGCTCTTCATTTATATCTTCTATAAAACTTTGGGATATTTTTCTCTGGTCTGAAGACCCAATAAAAATAGTTTCATCGCCTATTTCAATATTATCTAATATCAATTTTTTTATAAAATTATGATATTCTTTATCATTTAATTTCAAAATAATTTCTAAAGCTTTATCAAAAACATCTTCAATAATTTTTTGTTTTTCCAATAGAATAGTCTTTTTTGCCTTTAAATTAGCCTCGGTTAATATTTTACTCTTTTTTAAGGTTACTTCTTGTTTATTTTTATATAATATTATATTTTTGATATTGTTTGCTTCCTTTTCGCCTTTTTTTATAATATTATTTGCATTATCTTCAGCTTGAGCAATAATTTTTTCTGCTTGAATCCTAGCATCAGATATAATTTTATCATTTATATCTTTAATAGTCATATAATATTCGTCCTTTTATAGAGTTATACCGTTAAAAAGTAACAGGGAAGCCAATAAAGAAAATACAGCATAGGTTTCTACCATGGTAACCATTACTATTGCTTTACCGATTCCTTCCGGATTTCTAGCAGCTAATCCTATGGCTGCAGCAGCAGTTTTCCCCTGATACCACCCGGAGAAAAAGCCAACTATGCCTACCGGTATGCAAGAAAAAAATATCTGCATTCCCTGATCCAGGGTTATAGGAATGGGAGACCCTCCGAGAATTCCTGTTTTCATCAATACCCAAAATCCAACCAATAAGCCATAAATGCCTTGTGTGCCCGGAAAGGCTTGTAAAAACAATACTAAACCAAATTTTTCCGGTTCTTCAGTTAATACTCCTATACCAGCAGCTCCGGCTATACCTACTCCGATACCAGAACCGGAACAAGCCAAACCTATAGCTGTTGCAGAACCTAAAAACGCAATTACTATTCCTTGTGTAATCATATTTCCCTCCTATTTCTAATTAATATTTCCTAACTAATTTGAACCTTTATATATTTAGTGATGACCTTAAAAGGTTTAAAAGGGGTGCCTCCACCTTCATAAAACTTAGTAAAATATTCTACGTATTGTAAACGAGTTGAATGGATAAATGCCCCCATACCACTTATCACCATATTAAATAGATGTCCTATAATAAAGACTAAAGCTGCTATAATAATTCCAATAATTGGAATATCTTTAAATAACATTACAAAATTATTAACCACCACTGCTAATACTGCAGTTGATAATCCTAAAGCAAATAGTCGTGAATATGAAAGAATATCACTAAAATAACCTATAAGATTATATAAACTTAATACTCCACCGGCAGCTTTTAGTATAATATTTTTATTTGACCTTCCCTGTGTAATAATCACAGATAACAATCCCGCCCAAATTATATATTTCGTAATAATTTCATATTTTTCCAAAGAACCAATAGCACTTGCTATTACAAATAAAAGTATTCCGGAAATTAATAATAACCATGAGCCTTGGTCCATAAAGCCTGTTTTAATTTTATTTTTCTTAATATTGGCAATGAATTTAATGATAAATCCGGTGTAAATTTGAATTACTCCTAAAGATAGAGATATCAATAAAAGAGGCATGGGATTTTTTATCGGGTCGAGTAAGGATATTGTATCAATTAAAAAAGTTTTTATAAATGAAATATTTTTTGGAAGAAAATTAAGGGTATCCCCCATCCAACTACCCATAATTGCCCCCATTATAAAAGTGGATATTCCACCCAAGAAAAATAATCCAAAAAATTTCTTTGCCATCCCTTCGAATTTGAATTTTACCAAAGCAAAGTAAGACAAAGCAGCGATAACCAAACCATAGCCGGCATCAGATAAACACATACCGAAGAAAATAAAATAAAAGGGAGCAAATAAAGGAGTAGGGTCAAATTCCTTATATTTGGGGATTCCATACAGTTCTGTTACTGATTCAAAAGGTTCTACAAATTTATTATTCTTTAAAGCTACTGGTATATCATCGCTTTCTTTAGGATCACTAAAGACAATCTCTAATTCTTTAAATTTTTTGAATAATATATTTTTTAACTTATTCAGCTCTTTCTTTAAAATCCATCCTTCGATGATTATAACTTTTCCAGTCTGTTTGATGTATTTTTCTATATCTCTTTTATTTTTTAAGATAGATAAATAATCAAAAGCAAGATATAATGATAAATTCTCTCTATACATCTTTTTACCTGCTTTAAGAATTATTTCCCTTTTTTCCTCAATATTTTTTAATTCTTTATAGATATCTTCTAAGATATTCTGTGGAGTTTTGCTAAATTCTAAAGGAATTTTAAAATAGTCAATATTGTATTTATTTAATATTTTTTTAATAAGAGCATAATATTCAGATATTGAAAGAATCATTATCTTGCATTGTTTTTTGTCTAAGCTTATTTTTATTATTTCAATTTCTTTTCCTATTCTTATTATTTCTTCTAAGCAAGAAATAAAATCTTTTGAAGGAATAGTTCCTACAATAATTTTAATATTTTTTGTTCCTTCTAAATCCTCTACTTTTATGTCTAATTCTTTCCATTCTTCTAAATTTTCTTGAAGATTTTTAAGATGGTTTTCTCTGTTTTTTAGATTCTTGAGATCCCCATCTAATTCTTTGCACTTTTTATAAATATTTTTATAATCATATTGAAAAAATAAAGAGGATAATTTTTTATAATCATAAACCTTATCAGGGTTGACTAGAGATTTATCTAATTTTTTGGGTTTATCTTTAAAATTTGATAGGAAATCTATGCAATATTTTACTTCTGGTAATGCGGATGTGCTTTCCATATTATTTATTGCATTGAAATCTAATAAACCATGCATCTTCAATTTAGATCTAACATCTATTATTTGGATACAGCCTGCTTTTTGGAGTTCTTCAATAATCTTGTCTTTTAATTCAAGATGAGTAAAAATATTTACTTTTTTTACTTTGCAAACAGCCATTATTTTCCTTCCATTACTTTTTCAATTACTATTTTTACCGCTATATCGATATTTTTAAAAGATTTTTTACCTAGTTCTTCTTTCTCTCTTTCACTTTTTTTTATAATATTATCTGCTTCTATCCTGGCTAATTTTTCTTCTTTTTTAATTATCATCTTTCCTTCTTTTTTAGCTTCATCTTTGATTCTTTCAATTAGCTTACCTGCTTCTTCGTGGGCATTGTTAATGATTTTATCAGCTTTGCCATTGGCATCTTTGATAATCTTATCTGCTGCACGTTCAGTTTTTTTAACTTCTTCGATGATTTTATTTAACAAAAAATTCACCCCTCAATAATAATTGTAAGACAATCTATAAAAACTTTATAAAATGATGGACTATAATTTATGAATACATCGCTTTATTAATAATTATATAATATGTTATAATTATTCTCAATGCTAAAACAGTATCGAGAATATAGTATCGAGTATAAAATACAGTAATGAGTGATGAGTAATGAGTAATAAGATTAAATTTCAGAAATCATGAAAATGGGTATTTATTGCTGGTTACTTATCACTTGTTACACATTACATCACTTGTTAGCTAGTTAGTTGGTTACCTGGTTAATT